>NZ_JAUBRP010000021.1:26723-71167 GCF_036701935.1 Microcoleus sp. M2_D5
TTTGTGGCAAAGAAACCGGGTTTTTTACCGAATCTGCGGGTGAAAACCCAAGATTTTCGCAAAAACCGGGTTTCTGAGTACCTCGCGCTTGAGTCCTCCCCGCACCGGACACGGCAGTGCCGTTTCCCTACAGATTTCCCCAAAATATTGTAACGAGTTGTAAAGTATAATTAAACCGAAGCGAACACAGAGGCCAAGTAGTATCAAATGCGAGTTGCGATCGCCGGAGCAGGCTTAGCAGGACTTTCCTGCGCTAAATATCTTACCGACGCGGGCCACACCCCCATAGTCCTAGAAAGTCGAGACGTACTCGGCGGCAAGGTAGCCGCCTGGAAAGATGCAGATGGCGACTGGTACGAAACCGGGCTGCACATCTTCTTCGGCGCATACCCGAATATGCTCCAACTCTTCAAAGAGCTCGACATTGAAGACAGGCTGCAATGGAAAGAACATTCGATGATTTTCAATCAGCCAGAAACCCCCGGAACTTATTCCCGCTTTGATTTTCCCGACATTCCGGCCCCCTTCAACGGCGTCGCGGCAATCCTGGGAAACAACGATATGCTCACCTGGCCCGAAAAAATAAGTTTCGGCATCGGTTTGATTCCGGCGATGCTTCAGGGTCAAAAATACGTCGAAGCAATGGACAAATACTCGTTTTCCGACTGGCTGAAAAAGCAAAACGTCCCCCCCAGAGTCGAAAAAGAAGTATTCATCGCCATGTCCAAGGCGCTCAATTTCATCGACCCCCACGAAATATCTGCAACCATTCTGCTGACAGCCCTCAACCGCTTCTTGCAAGAGACAAAAGGCTCGAAAATGGCCTTTTTAGACGGTTCCCCCACAGAGAGGTTGTGCCAGCCGATGGTAGACTACATAACTGAGCGCGGTGGCGAAGTCCGGCTGAATGCACCCATCGGGGAGTTTTTGCTCAACGATGACAACACGGTGCGCGGGTTTCAGATTCGGGGCATCAAAGGCGCAGAATCTGAAATTCTGACGGCGGATATTTACGTTTCTGCGATGCCGGTTGACCCGCTGAAGCTGATGATGCCGAAACCTTGGGGCGAAATGGATTATTTCAAACAGCTCGAAGGGTTGGAGGGAGTACCCGTCATTAATGTACACTTGTGGTTCGATCGCAAATTAACTGACATCGACCATTTGCTGTTCTCGCGATCGCCCTTGCTGAGCGTCTACGCCGACATGAGCAACACCTGCCGCGAATATGCCAACCCAGACAAATCCATGCTGGAATTGGTACTCGCACCGGCAAAAGACTGGATAGGCAAATCTGACGAAGATATCGTCGCAGCCACAATGGTCGAGTTAGAAAAACTCTTTCCCGATCAAATCCCAGAACCAGCCAAACTGCTCAAATATCACGTAGTCAAAACCCCACGTTCCGTCTACAAAGCCACCCCCGGACGCCAGCAGTGCCGTCCCACACAAACAACTCCGATTAGCAATTTCTATCTAACGGGGGATTATACAATGCAGCGTTATCTTGCGAGTATGGAAGGTGCCGTGCTTTCTGGTAAGCTGACAGCGCAGGCTATTTCAACGGCCAATAACCAATGAAAAATTAAGAATTTTTCATAAAGACGTAAAAAAAATCTCCCGTTGTCTCAACGGGGGAAAATCAGTTCTAATCTTTAAATTTCTTATTCTCGGATGCTGCAACTGTCAAAACTCCAGTGCATGAGAACTCTGGCTTCTGTGGATGACTCTTACGAACTGTGCCGCCAAGTCACGGCGAGTTATGCCAAAAATTTTTATTTAGGCACTCAACTCATGCCCGAAGCCAAGCGTCGGGCGATTTGGGCGATTTACGTCTGGTGCCGCCGCACCGACGAACTCGTAGACGGGCCTGGTTCTGAGGCTACGACCCCTGAAACGCTAAATTTGTGGGAAAAACGCCTAGAATCCCTGTTTGCGGGCCATCCCCACGACGATTATGACGTAGCTTTGGTAGATACGCTGTCTCGTTTCCCGATCGACATTCAACCGTTTCGAGAGATGATTGCGGGCCAGCAAATGGACTTGTACCGCAGCCGCTACGAAACTTTTGAAGAGCTCAATCTTTACTGTTATCGAGTAGCGGGTACTGTGGGGCTGATGTCGATGTCTGTTATGGGTGTAGGCGAATCGAACTCGGCTGCTAACTGGAATTGGCACTGGGGGAATAGAATTCCCAAAGAAGAAGCGATAGCCCTGGGTATTGCCAAGCAGTTGACTAATATTTTGCGCGATGTCGGAGAAGATGCCCGCCGCGGCCGCATTTACATTCCCTTAGAAGACTTAGCTTTGTTTAACTACACCGAAGAAGATTTATTCAACGGTGTAATTGACAACCGCTGGAAGGAATTGATGCGGTTTCAAATTCAGCGAGCTCGCAAATTATACGCCAGCGCGGAACCGGGAATTAAAGTGCTCAGTCCCGATATTCGCTGGACAGTTTGGGCTGCTACAATGCTGTACAGCAGAATCTTAAATGCGATCGAACGCAATCAATATGATGTGTTTCAGAAGCGGGCTTATGTTAGCAATTCTCAGAAACTGCGGTGTCTCCCCGCTGCTTGGCTGAAGTCAAAAGTGCTTTAGCCCCAGGCAATTTGGCTGGCGATTCAGCAACGGGTAAGGGGTATTTGTCAAGTTACAAATTATATGATGTCCAGCAAATTGCATATCAGGTTTGTGGGGACGCGCTAGTGCCGTGTCCCTACCTTTGGTTTGTTAATCTAAGTCAAATTATAAATCAAATTAGTGGAGTAGCGGGCGGAATTTGCAATTGGGCGATCGAACTTTCCAACAATTGCTTTTCCTGCTGGAGTTTTGCTTCTAATTTTTGAATTTGTTCTCGGCGGGCTTCAACTTCAATCAAGCGGCGAGACAATTCTTGACTCTGCAAAGTAAGAGATTGCCGCCAATCTTCTGCTTTCTGGGCTTCTTGCTGCAAAAAATCGGGAGTAAAGCCTGTTGTTAAATATTTCTCAACTAATTCTAGCACCCAGTCTGTAGCTGATTGAATATCCACAACCTGGCTATTTTCGTCAACATTTGCTAATACTAGCATTCCTTCATTTAAAACATTTTGAGCTAAATCTGACGGTACTGTCAAGAGAGTTTCTTTACAAAGCATAGCCCAAGTATCATCCGAATTTTGGCAAGCCAGCAATTGCAGACTTATCTCACCTAAAATTTCCTTCATTTGTACTTGGGCTAAATATAACATGAGGGTAATTAGTAATTGGTAATTGGTGATTAATTGCCCGTGTTAGCACAATTAGTTCTATTATTGAAACCAAATTTGTAGGGGCGGGTTCGCCAACCATTTATGGTAAACATCAATAATACTATAAACCCGCCCCCGCCCACCAACAATAAAAATGTACGATGAATTTAGAGGTAAAATTGTGATGTAAATAATGGCTGAGGATAGGGCGGGTTTACGAGATTGTTTGTGTATTTCATAGATGGCTGGTTAACCCGCCCCTACGGGATTTTGGGATGTTTTTTATCAAGCGATCGCCCAGCACAATAAAAATGATAATCTCCTCAGAAACCGGGTTTCTTTCAATATTTTTCGTTACTCAACCGAAAAATTCCTAGAAACCCGGTTTCTCACCCCACCCGCGACTAATGACTGCTGACTAATGACTAATGACTCCTTAAAACACCTTTAGCCGATCGCGCAAAATCTCCGCTTGTTTTTCGGCTTCCGCCAAAGCATCCCTCGCCCCCTGAACCACATCAGGAGTAGCCTTATCCACAAACTTCTGATTAGTCAAGCGCGCCGCAGTATGCTTAATTTCAGCTTCCACCTTACTCAACTTCTTCTCCAATTTAGCACGCAAAGCCGCCAAATCAACCACCCCAGCCAGAGGAATCAATACTTGCACAGTACCGACTACCCCAGCAATTGTCTGTCCCAAATCTGCATCCACACTAGCAGTAACAGTCAGATTTTCGACTTTTGCCAAATCCTGAATGTAAACACCTCCATCTGAGATGATTTGGCGTTCTTTCTCGCTTTCGCTTTGCAAAATCGCCGTCACCTTCACACTGGGTTTGATATCAGCATCTGCCCGCAAATTGCGAACTGTGCGAATTGTCCCGAACAACAACTCAAACTGCTGTTCCAAATCAGCATCAATTAGCGAGATATCAGCTTCAGGATAAGCTTGCAAAGCCAAACATTCGCCATCACCTGTTTGAGTCAGAGTGTGCCAAATTTCCTCAGTAATGTGCGGCATAAAAGGATGCAGCAGTTTCAGAATCCCTTCCAACACAAAAGCAAAAGTTTGCTGTGCCACTTTCTTAGAATTTGGTTCAGCATCCTGCTGCAAGCGAGACTTGACTAACTCAATATACCAGTCACAGAAATCGCCCCAAATAAACTCATAAAGTTTCTTCGCCGCTTCCCCCAAACCGTAAGTTTCCAAACAATTGCGGCTTTCTTGCACAACTTGATTGTAGCGAGAAAGAATCCAGCGATCGCACAACTCCAAACCACATCCCCCAGAAGGACTTCCCAACTGTTGCGGCGTCTGTCCCTCCAAATTCATCATCACAAACCGCGCCGCATTCCACAACTTATTCGTGAAATTCCGCGAAGCTTCCACGGATTTCGATTCATCAGTTTTGCGATCGTACTCCATGCGAATATTTTGACCGGCCCCAACCACTTCCTTAACCAAAGTGTAGCGCAAAGCATCAGTACCGTACTTGCCAATCAACAGCAGCGGGTCGATACCGTTGTTTTTACTCTTAGACATTTTTTGACCGTTTTCATCCAACACCAAACCGTGAATGTAAACAGTATCAAAAGGCATCTTTTCAGTAAAATGTCCTGCCATCATCGTCATTCTAGCAACCCAGAAAAAGATGATATCAAAACCTGTTACCAAAGTAGTTGTCGGATAATAGAAATCCAAATCCTTAGTTTCATCCGGCCATCCCAAAGTCGAGAAAGGCCACAACCCAGACGAAAACCAAGTATCCAATACATCTGGATCTCTTGCTAACTCTACGTCATTACCAAATTTAGCCGTTGCTTTTTCCCTAGCTTCAGCTTCAGTTTTCGCCACCACAAACGGCGTCGTGTCAGTAATTTCTCCTTTGGTTTCGCTAACAGCATACCAAGCCGGGATTTGGTGTCCCCACCACAATTGGCGGGAGATACACCAATCCTTCAGCTTCACCAGCCAATCGCGATAAACCTTTGTCCATCTGTCAGGAACAAAGACTGGTGAGTTACTTTGATCTAATGCTTCTAAAGCGCGTTGAGAAAGAGGATCTATCTTCACAAACCATTGCGTAGATAGCAAAGGTTCGACCGCAACTTTGCCGCGTTCGCTGTAGGGAACTGTATGCTTGTAATCTTCTATTTTAACCAAAACCCCGTCTGTTTCTAAGCGCTGCACCACATTTTTCCGGGCAACAAATCGGTCTTGTCCCTGAAACTCTCCGGCATTTTCATTTAAAGTGCCGTCCTTATTCATGATGTTAATAAACGGCAAATTGTGACGCTTACCCATCTCGAAGTCGTTCGGATCGTGGGCGGGAGTCACCTTGACACAACCAGTTCCGAAAGTCGGATCGACAAACTCATCAGCAATGATGGGAATTTCGCGATTTGCGATCGGCAAAGTGACAGTTTTACCGATAAGATGCTTGTAGCGATCGTCCTGTGGATTCACAGCCACCCCAGTATCGCCCAACATCGTTTCCGGCCGAGTCGTCGCCACCTCCAAATAACCCGAACCGTCCGTCAAAGGATAGCGGAAATGCCACAAATGCCCGTCAACTTCCTGCTGGTCAACCTCCAAATCCGACACAGCAGACTGACTCGCCGGACACCAATTCACCAAGTAATTGCCGCGATAAATCAGCCCCTCATCGTACAGGCGGACAAACGCTTCTAAAACCGCAGCGGATAAGCCTTCATCCATCGTAAAGCGTTCGCGCGACCAATCGACAGACACGCCCAAACTGCGTAATTGATTAGTAATAGTATTGCCCGATTCAGCTTTCCACTCCCAGGCCCGTTCCAAGAATTTTTCTCGGCCTAAATCGTGGCGAGTTTTGCCTTCTGCTTTGAGTTGCTTTTCGAGAATAGTTTGAACGGCGATGCTAGCATGATCCGTTCCCGGCAACCACAGGGTATTGCGTCCAGTCATGCGGTGATAGCGGACGAGGACATCAATCAGCGTCTCTTCAAAAGCGTGTCCCATGTGGAGACTGCCGGTCACGTTGGGCGGCGGGATGACGACGCAGTAAGGTTCGCCGCCGGCTTCGGGGTCAGCTTTGAAGGTTTGGTTGTCTTCCCAGTATTTTTGCCATTTGGCTTCGGTGGCTTTGGGGTCGTATTGGGGTGGTAGGTTTGCGGTCATGGTGGCTTGAGAGTTTGATCTTATTTAAGATTGTGCCATAGAAGGGAGGAGAAGAGTTTTGAACCGCATCCGCGTCAGAGGCAGAGGGAAGAGCGATATTCAAGGCGGGGCGGGCTTACGTTAAAATGAAGGTAAAATTAAAAGGTTTGATGGCATTATGAATGTAGCAGCACTTCGACATCAAATCGATCGATGGCTCGATCGACTCTCTCCAGAACATTTGGCATTAGTTGCGAGTTTTATAGAGTTTCTAAGCCAAAAGCAACGTCAGGGGGTAATCATTTCGCAAAATAATCTGCCAGAGGTTTTCTCAGCAGAAATCCAAGAGATGCATCCTGCTAATTCTTTTAGTATTCCAGAACCCTCAGAAATTGACGGAGAGGGCCAATCTAAAGCAGCGCTTCTACAAGATTTTCGGCAAGCTTGGCACGAAGCCATGACTGGGCAAACCATTTCGGTTGCTCAAATGTGGGAAGGAATTGAAAATGACTGACTTGCCGTTAATTCAAGTTATAGTTTCACCAACCTTTAATCGCAATTTACGCACTCTTGCAAAAAAATACCGCAGCATTCGCAATGATCTTCAACCCATTATCGAACAACTCACACGGGGAGAACTGTTAGGAGATCGAATTGCGGGAGTGGGTTATGCAGTCTTCAAGTTGAGAGTCCGAAATAGCGACACTCAAAAAGGTAAAAGTGGTGGATACCGTTTAATTTACTACGTCCAAACAGCAACGGGAATCATTTTGCTGACCCTTTACACCAAATCCGAACAAGTCGATATTGCAGCAGAGGATATTCAGAACATTATTACAGAATACGAGCAGCAGAGCGAAGAGCGAGAGGATATCTAAGAGTTGGGGAATCTTGCGCCGTCGAATATCAGGTTTCGACATCTTCAGTGGTAAAATCCTTTTAATATCTTATTTGACAGAAATCCCTAATCCAAAACCCGCCTTCTCTCGGAGAAAGCCACGATTTTGCACCTCGACCGTTTTTTTGCATTAGTCCTACTGGTAAAACAACTTGCAATAATTAAGGTTCGCAATGAATAACAGCTATCAAACTCCAGGAATTGCGTTTTTTGTTCTCAAACTCAAACAAAACTTTATAGTTTGTAGGCGGGTTTAACATCGTATAGCAACACAGGCGACTGCTATACCTCGATTACTTCACCTCCTTATAATCAACTCCATAACTCGTATCTCTCCCGGACAAATACGTCTTTTTCCCCGTTAAAGTCTCCAGAGTTTTTTTCGTTTCAGCCGAAGTAATCGAATTCAGCGGCACGCCGAACTTGCTAGCCAAACCAGCCGCCACGCCCACACCTTGTCCTTGATAAATATTCACTGTCGCAATTCGCCCGACGGATACCGCCATACCGACATAACCGGACGATCGCCCGACAATTGCTAAATTATTCACTTTGCTAGCCAAAGCGCTTTCTATGCCGAAATTATACACTGGCAGGGGCGGAATTCTCGTAGATAAATGCTTGACTCCGCCCCGCATATCGAAATCGTAGGAAAAACTGCCGATCGACTTGGACGCTGCTGTTCCCCCTTTGATAATCTCTTTCCCCGTCAGCGGATCTACCACCTCGCGAACGTTCAAACTTTGCCTGATATAAATCTCGTCTGGAATAAATACTCTCACATCTTTGCCAGACTTCTTTTGTAGCCAGTGTTGGAGATGTGACATTTCTCTAATCATTTCAGGAGTCGGTTTTCTGCCGTTAGCTTCCATCTTCATGATTTGGTCAACTGGGTATTTAAACAGAAACCCGTTCCAGGACAGCACATTTTTGTTATAAACGCAGACATTGCCTTTATCAAAAAAGAATCCTTTATTTTGACTAAAGGGCAGATTTCTGTCTATGTGATACGCTGCTCCTATTGCTACACTTCTGATGTCGTAGCCGTCTGTATATGGCTGATAAATGGTACTCCAGAAATTCCTCAGCCAGAATTTTGTACTGGCCGGATCTTTATATTTTGTAATGCTTTCTTTAATCTTTTTTACCAAAGGCCGATTGTAGAGAATGTCATCTTCTATTCTGCGGAATTCTGACATCGTTATACCTGTAATTGTCGGAACTACAGAGACTGCTAAAGTTTCATTTTTGGATTTTATATTTTGAGATTCATATCCTGTATAATAAGATAATCCGGCTTTTCTGGCTAATTCCGCGTCTTGAGTTACGTCAATAAAAGAGTGGGCTTTGATTTTTAAGTTGCTGCCTTTTACTTCGGCATATTCGATTTTTTTATCTACGATGTGGGGAGTAAGAGTTGAGTTGGAAATAACTCTGACTTTTGCTGCTGAAAGCATTTGCCTGAGAGCTCGATCTGCCATTTTTGGATCTAAGCAAGATTCGCGCGCATTGGCTTTATCTAAGAATTCTTTAAAACATTGGGCGTAGGGCTGGCGGTACCAATCGGGGATTTTATCTAAATCGAGGTAAGCTAAACCGCCGCGGGTGAGTAAGCCGCCCAAAGGATCTCTTCCGTAGTTCGATCGCACGATCGCAACTTTGCCCTTTGGGCCTAAAGTTTTCTTCGCCCATATCGCCGCACATATCCCCGGTACTTCATCACCATATACTACTACATCAAAGGTTTGCTCCGGTGGTTTTTTGGGAAGTACCGGAGGCGGGCTGCTGGATTTTTGCTGCTGAGCTCCAGCGTCTAAAGTAGCACTTGCTGGGTCTCTATTTGCGATATAATTTTCTATTTCTGTGAAAGGCGGATAATTAAGTAAAAGTTTTACGGCGGCAAAGATGATTGCAATTGAAGCTAATTTCTTGAAAGTAGAGAGCATTCAGTTGACTCGGTTATAAATTTGCATTACCTGAAAGCGCTGTTCAGGGTTTACGGAGTTGAATATAGCACGTTTAGATAGTTTCCACACAGTTTTAACTTTTCCGGGAACTGTTGTTAGCGGTTTTGCCTGTGTTACTGGTTTGGGAGGCTATTGATGTGGGTAAGGATGGTGGCTGCGATCGAACTTATATGACTCCCGACTTTCCCAGCGGCTTGTAATGTGATACTGAGAGGGAAGGAAGGGCGAGATAGTAACCCACATAATTGACTCAGTGGTAAAATTAGATCAAACTGAGGTATGGCGGAAACTTGAGGAGGTACAAACAAGTGACAGCAGAAACACAGGTGACGATCGAAGCAATTGACCATACATCCCCTCATTTGCAAACCGTTATAGCACTAGGTGATGCCAATAAAAAAACTCTGGGCTTGTTACCAAGAGATGCTTTTGTAGAATACGCAATCAAGCGTATGATTCTTGTGGCTATCGATGCAGAGCAAAATTGTATTGGTTATCTGCTATACCGGAAGGCGATCCGAAAACACGCAATTGTTATCGTTCATCTCTGCATCGATCCGTCATGGCGTGGCAAAGATGTTGCTAAAAAGCTAGTCAATTACTTAAGTCAAAAAACTCAGGATTTTTATCGGCTTGAGCTTAAATGCCGCCGCGACTATGGAATAGACGGGATGTGGTATAAATTAGGCTTTATTCCCTTAAATGAAAAGACAGGAAATAGTAAGGATGGTAAACTTCTTACAGTTTGGTGGCTAGAACACAATCACCCCAGCATATTTTCTTATGCTGCTAATCAGAAGCTTGAATCTAAACTTTGTGCGGTCATCGACACAAGCGTTTTCTTGGAATTGCACGGCAATGAAGAGCTTAAAACTACAGAATCCGACTCTCTGCTCGCTGATTGGTTGCAGGATGACTTGGAGTTATGCATCACTGATGAAATTTTCAAATCAATTAACACAATAGATGATGCTAAATTAAGAGATAGCAAACGTTATCTGGCTAATATTTTTACTCAGTTGTTGTATGACAAAACCAGACTTGAAGGTATTTTAGATTCTATCGCTCAACTGTTGACCGAGCAATCTATAACTTTCGATAGAGCTACAATAAATCAATTAGCTATAACTATTGCTTCTGATTCTCAGGTATTTGTAACTCGCAACATAGAGATTTTGAATTTAGCTGATGAAATTTATAAAAAATTTACACTAGAAGTAATTAGCCCAACAAATTTAATTTTAAAATTAGATGATATTCGCAGAAATGTTGAATATCAACCTGTTCGCTTGGCAGGTACATCTATAAAGCTGAAACTCATTCAGAGATTTGAATCTAGATTTATTGATAGTTTTTATGCTAGTGAAAAGGGCGAGAGCGAGGGAGAATTTCAACAACGGCTGCGCCATATTATTGCTAATCCCGATAAATTTCAATGTTATGTTTTTTTAGAGAATGAAAATATACCCCTTGCATTAATTGTTTTCGATAGACAGCAAACTTACGAACTAAAAGTGACAATTATGCGAGTTCGTCCAGGCGCTATAGCGGCTACACTGGCACGATACTTGGTTTTCTATTCTATATCACTCTCAGCCGATGAAAAGCGACAATTTACCAGGATTATTGACCCCTATCTGGAAGAAAATGTTTTACAAGCTATTCAACAAGATGCTTTTGTTCGAGTTGACAATGGGTCTTTGAAGGCGAATCTTGCTGTTTCAAAAACATCAACAGAACTATCTAAGTACCTTACGGGATTAGGTAAGATGGGATCAGAATATAATTTTTGCATTCAGCTCGCAGAAACTCTTACTATCAGCGAATCAACTCAAGATATAAAGACTATATCAGAGATCGAACGTCACCTTTGGCCTGCTAAAGTTATTAATGCTGACTTGCCTACCTTCATTATTCCTATTCAACCCAAATGGGCAAAAGATTTGTTCGACAAAGACTTGGCTAGGCAGTACATCTTGGAATCTCAAACTGATCTAGTGCTCAGACGCGAACTGGTGTACTATAAGCGAAATAATGGCAGTTTAAAACCTGGTGTTATTGGTAGAATTTTATGGTATGTTAGCTCCGATAGAGCATTTACTGGGACACAAGAGGTTAAAGCTTGTTCTAGGTTAGATGAAGTTATCATAGACAAACCAGAAAAACTATATAGACAGTTCCGACACTTAGGTGTATATGAGTTAAAAGATTTAATGAATCTAGCAAAAGACAAACCAGATGAAGATATTATGGCTATCAGATTTAGCTATACCAAGATTTTTACTAAACGACTGACATTAAATAGGCTTCGGGAAATACTTGGAAATAAAACAACCGTTCAAAGTTTATTTAAGATTTCAAAGGAACAATTCGGAATCATATATAATGAAGGAACCGCGACCTAAATAAAGGATTGTAACCGATGTCAAGTATCTTACTATTATCTATTCGACCGGAATACGCCAACAAAATATTCGATAGTAATAAGACTGTTGAATTGCGGCGCGTCCGCCCTCGATTATTGAACGAAGGCGATTTGGTATTAATTTACGTTTCTTCGCCGATTAAAGCTGTATTTGGTTCATTTAAAGTGGATTATATTATAGAAAAACCACCTAGAGAACTTTGGGAGGAAGTTAAAGACAAAGCAGGCATTTCAAAGGTAAATTTTTATGACTATTATCAAGGCACATCAAAAGGAATAGGAATCTTTTTTAAAGATATTCATAGGTTTAGGGAACCAGTAAACTTACAGTCTTTAAGAAAAAAGTTGCCTGAGCTTAAACCACCACAAAGTTATCGTTATATGACCGATAAACAGTTGAAAATAGTCAAGTCTTTAGGAGAATGTTCGAGATAAATATTTACTACAATAATTTAGTAATCAATAGTTGGCAAGAGCAGTATGCTAGCGGAAAAAAAAGCTGAGTGTGTCAAATTATTTCAAGAATTTGTCAATTCATATCCATACACTCCCGATGGGTTGCGTCACACAGCGGCTTACCAGGAGCAGCGTCAGCAGGGGCGTAGAAATTTTGAAGTGATCGCTGCTGCTGCTGAGTCTGGAGAAGATGTGACTGAATCTGTAATGTTGCAACTTCTACCTTACCAAGACTCTCCTACTAATCGAAAAAGAGGAGCCTGGATTCATATTAATCCGTGCATAATACAAGGGTCATTATGGAATTCAAAATCGTATAAAAAATTGTCATTAATAGCGCCAGTAAGAATGGCCGAATTAATTTTTTATTTAGTCTGCTGTTGTAACGACGATCCGAGTCAGCTATATTCGGCCTGTAGAGAGTTTTCAGAAGAAATGCGCGTCTCCTTGTTCGGCGAGATAGGAATGCTAACGCCTATCCTCAATGCTCTCCGTCCCGATGACTTTCTCGCGATTAATGATAAGTCAATACAGGTTATTAACTATTTCGCCAATACTTCGTACAGCAAACAGCTAATAGACTACTCCTCTGCTAACTTAACCGGACACGAGCTGATTAAAGAATTAACTAAAGAAATGCACCAAACTGGCGTTCCCTCTATTCGAGATGACGATCTATTTGATATGTTCTGCCACTGGCTTGTAGAAATAAAAAAATATGACTTTCCTAGTAACGAAGTGCCACCAATAGAGGAGTCAATTGTCTTTGAATACGCTGTCGAAGAAGTAGAGTTGCAACCGGAATATTCTCTGAGCCAATGTGCCGAAGAAACTGGCTTTGACGAAACAGAACTTAACCTATGGATACGCGCCATCCACCGCAAGAAACAAGCCATCTTACAAGGCCCGCCCGGAACCGGAAAAACTTTCCTTGCCCAAAAACTAGCCCAACACTTAATCGGCGGCAGTGATGGTTTTTCAGATACGATCCAATTTCATCCAGCTTATACTTATGAAGACTTTATTCAAGGCCTTCGCCCACAAAGTCAAAATGGGCAATTAACTTATCCAATAGTTCCCGGTAGATTCCTTGAATTTTGTGAAAAAGCCGAAGTCTGTGAAGACACTTGTGTTCTGATTATTGATGAAATTAATCGCGCAAATTTATCTCAGGTATTTGGAGAGTTAATGTATTTGCTTGATTGCCGCGATCGCACCGTTAAACTAGCCAGCGGCCAACTATTCAGAATCCCTACAAATGTCCGCATTATTGGCACAATGAACACAGCAGACCGTTCTATTGCCTTAGTCGATAACGCACTCCGCCGCCGCTTCGCATTCATTCCCGTCTATCCAAACTATGAAGTGCTGCGACAGTATCACCAGAGAGAGAAAACTGGTTTCCCAGTTGATAACTTAACTAAGATTCTAAAAAATGTCAATCGCGCAATTAACAACAAACACTATCAACTAGGCATCTCTTTCTTTTTGACAAAAACCTTGGCTGAAGATATCCAAGATATTTGGCAAATGGAAATCGAGCCGTACCTCGAAGAATACTTCTTTGATAATCAGGAAAAAATGGATGGATTTATCTGGGATAAAATCAAAGACCAATTGAGCAAGTGATAATCTTATGAAACGAGAATCACCCCAAATCATCGAACTTACAGAATATCAATTAGCAACTTTAGATCGAAACTCAATCCCCCAATCAGTCGGACAAAAAATACTCCATAATTATGCTAAGGAAATAGATATAGAATTTCCCAATTATAAAAATAAATATCAATGGCAATTAAAATCTCAAGGCAGAGTTGGCAACATTCCAATTACTCCAGAATTTCACATCGCCATCCGCCCGAAGGTTCCCATAAACAATATCTTCGGAATGCTTGAGTATGCCTACGAACTCAATATAAATTTTCCGAAAGGACAAATTGAATGCGAATCTTTGGAACAAGTGTATGAACGATTAGCTAACATCCTTGCTCAAAAAATCCTAGAACGCTGTCGCAAAGGATTGTATCGCGATTACTTACCCAAAACAGAAAGACTTTCCTATATTCGCGGCCGCGTTGATGTCCGGGAAGCTGTGCAAAAACCTTGGGATGTTAAACTAAAATGCCACTATCACGAACAAACAGGCGATATCGAAGATAATCAAATACTCGCTTGGACACTTTTCATTATTGGGCGCAGCGGTTTGTGCGGTGAATCTGTTTCATCCACTGTGCGAAAAGCCTTTCACGCACTCCAAGGATTTGTCACATTAAAACCTTTTAAACCAGAAGCTTGTATCGATCGCACTTATCACCGTTTGAATCAAGATTATCAGATATTACACGCCCTCTCTCGCTTCTTTCTGGAGAATACTGGGCCCTGTCACGAAACAGGCGATCGCGAAATGGTACCTTTTCTGATAAACATGGCTAGTTTATACGAACAATTTGTCGCCCAATGGCTCAAAACTAATACACCCAAAGGATTTTTTGTCAAGAAAAAACACACGGTCACACATGACCAACATTATTCCGATCGCATTGACTTACTGCTGTGCGACATAGAAACAGGTAAAGTCCTATACGTCCTCGATACCAAATACAAAGCTCCCGATCGAGCAGACAGTAGCGATCGCTATCAAATAGTCGCCTACGCAACTGCACTAAAGTGTAACAATGCAATTCTCATCTACCCGCAACACCTCAACCACCAACTAGACATAAAACATGGCGATATCCAAGTTCGCAGTCTAAACTTTTCCCTAAATGACGATCTCAATGAAGCCGGAAAAATATTCTTAACCTCTCTACTTCCAAACACCGTCTCCTATTGGTGACAACTTAATAAAACGTAAAAATTTTTCATATATAAAAAAATATATCGCTGAAACATTTACAGGAAAAGCAGTTTAGCTCCCTTGAAAAAGTAAGCGAGCCTCTCTGTTTTGCTTTTTTACTTACTGCGATCGCCCCCGCTCGCTAATGAGATGATTCCCAAAACAGTCTTGATGTACAACAGCTTAATTAATAAGCCGTATAATTAAAACAAGAGAAAAAATAATTATCCAGAAACAACTTCCGTTCCCCAAAAGCGCATTGATTCGCGCCACCATATTCAGATAAACCTGGCAACTGTGATAGATTGGTTCGACGCAGTATTACTGCACTGCTGCAGTTTCGACACTGCACAACAAGCAGTCCACAAAAAGCTGTGAGCTGGATGAATGCGGGAGAAGGAATTGCCGACAGGATGCCATCTCTTAAGCTCGCTTGCCCTACTTAAATCACAAATATGATCGACTCTCAAGATTTTTTGACGAGTGGTGATGGGTACTTACCCAACAACGAAACTGATGCGCTAAAAACTACCCGCGATGTCTGTGTTGATGTTCCATTATACAGTCACGATATTTCCTCTGTTGAGGACTCTCAAGTCGATTTAACTAGATCGGACTATGTGAGTATTCATCAATGGTTTGAAGCACAGGTTAAGCAGACTCCTGATGCGATCGCCCTGTCATTTCAAGGGCAAGAATTAACCTACAATGCCTTAAATCAACGCGCAAACCAGCTCGCCCATTACCTTCAAGCACTAGGAGTGCAACCGGATGAACTGATTGCTATCTCTATGAATCGCTGCATGGAAATGGTGATTTGCTTTTTGGGGGTGATGAAGGCTGGGGCGGCTTATGTGCCGATCGACCCAGACTATCCCCACGAGCGTCGAGCGTACCAGTTACAAGACGCCGCTGTGCGATTCATTTTGATTCAACAGCATCTGGTTGAATTTTTGCCCGAACACAATGCTCGCGTCATTTGTCCAGATACAGACTGGCACGATATCGCGCCATACAGCACTGAAAATTTGTCTCGGATGACAACGCCGGAGCATTTGGCTTACGTTATTTACACCTCTGGTTCGACGGGAAATCCCAAGGGTGTAATGATTGCTCACCGGGGCATGATTCACCACAGTTTCGCGATCGCACAGGCATTTAATCTTGGATTGGGCGATCGGGTACTTCAATTCTCTAGCATGAGCTTTGACACCATCATTGCGGAAGTTTTTCCATCCTTGGTAAGCGGTGCAACAATCGTGCTGCGAACGGAAGACTGTATTAGCTCAACCCGCCAATTCCTGGAATTTATTCAGCAAGAACGCATTACTATTGTCCACTTGCCAACTGCTTTTTGGCATGGCCTCGTCAGCGGACTCTCATTGCTTGGCGTTCCCATGTCCCCAGATGTGAGATTGGTGGTTGTGGGCGGAGAAAAAGCCTCTCGCGCTCTGTATGGTGAATGGCGACAATTGGTTGGGGAATATCCTCGTTGGCTCAATGCCTATGGGCCGACTGAAACGACAGTGACGGCCACCATTTTTGACCCGATCGCTGAAGATTACGATCTCAGTAGTGAAGCAGACATTCCGATCGGTCGTCCTCTTCCCAACAGCCAAATTTACATTCTGGATGAAAACCTAAATCTGGTGCCAGATGGCGAGATTGGAGAACTGTATATTGGCGGCCCAGGGCTGGCGAGGGGATATCTCAATTTGGCAGAACGCACTGCAAGTAATTTTGTTGCTAATCCATTTAGCGATCGACCTTACGACAAACTTTACAGAACAGGGGATACTGCCCGCTATTTACCAAATGGAACGTTGGAGTTTATTGGTCGCATCGATTTTCAAGTAAAAATTCGAGGTTTTCGGATTGAGTTACTAGAGATTGAAACCTATTTGGAACAGTACCCATCCGTGCAACAAGGTATAGTTTTGGCACGGGAAGATGTACCCGGTGAAAAGCGCTTAGTGGCATATATCATTCCGAAGCACGGAGAACCAATTCAGGTATCTGCATTGCGTAGTTTTCTACAAACAAAGCTACCGGCATACATGATTCCGGCAGCGTTTGTAGTGATGGAGAGCTTCCCCATGACCCCAAATGGTAAAGTCGATCGCCGTGCATTTCCAGAACCGCAGGTTGTCGATCTGGTTCAGTACGGTGAAGTTGTGTTGCCCGCTGATGTACTAGAAACTCAACTTCTCCATATTTGGGAGCAGGTACTCAATATTAAGCCGATCGGTACTGCGGATAATTTCATGGATTTAGGCGGTACATCCCTGCTAGCAGCTCGCTTAGCTGACAAAATTGACGAAAAGTTCCAGCAGAGTTTGCCACTATCGATTATCTTCCAAGCCCCAACCATCAAACAATTAGCCGACATTCTACGTCAAGGGAATATCCCCAACCACAGCCTTTCCTTAGTTGAGATTCAACCGAAGGGTTCTGTGCCACCACTATTTCTGTTTGAAGGAGTGTCTGTTTATTATCCGTTAATTCCATATTTGGGGCGAGAGCGGCCGATATATGCCTTAATTACTCTTGTTAAAGATCGCATGAATGGACCACTCAATAAGGTTGAGGCGATCGCAGACTATTACATCAATGAACTCGTGAAGGTGCAACCAGAAGGCCCCTATTATTTTGCTGGTTTGTCCTTTGGAGGTATTGTTGCTTTTGAGGTAGCTCAAAAATTGGCAGCTAAAGGACAGAAAACAGCGTTATTGGTGATGTTTGATTCCATGTTGCCCTCTGCCTACAAGCCCGTACCCATTCAGCAGCGGCTGCGCTTCCATACCAAAAAAATTGCTAAGCAGGGTATAGGTTACATCGTCCGTAGTGTCGTCGATAAAATAATCACACTTACAAACCCAATGACAATGCCGGCCCGCAAGACGATCGGGCGATACTTTAAGCCGAAAGAACCTACAGAGTCAATGTCTTACATCACAGACTATTTGATGACAGAGAAGATAATTCAGCAAGCAGAACGAGCTTACGTGCCAAAACCCTATGCTGGCAAAGTAGTTATGTTTAGAGCGCTGGATTCTGAAGATAGCCAAAGTGTCAATCTCGATCCGGATCTAGGCTGGAAACCTTATCTCAAAGACAATCTGACCATTTACGACGTACCTGGAGACCATCTAGGTATTTTACAGGAACCCAATGTCGGGGCGATCGGCAACCGAATCAAGCTATTGCTTGAAGAGGTAATGGTGCAGCAGTAAAGTTTTTGGCATTCTTAATCGATATTCAAACAGGGTTGCATCGAATTATTGCGGTTATCAGAAAGATGAGGTACAACTAGAACGACCCTCAACCGAGCCGGAAAAACCTTCTTAACCTCTCTACATCCAAACACCCTCTCCTAACTCTTCTCTGCGCCCTCTGCGCCCTCTGCGGTTCATTTTCCCACAAAAAAAGAGGCGCAATTGCGCCTCTCAAATCTTTCATGTCTGCGTTCTAAACACTCATAGCCACTTTCGCTTCTTTTGCAGTCAACTTCTCGTAAGTCGCCCGCATCTTCAATCCGACCAATACTTGGAACAAACCAGTTCCATTGTTGGAACCAGGATATTCGCGGTGCTGGAGCAACAGGTGAGTTAACTCGCCTTCATACTTCGCCGAAGTTTTGCTCAAATGGCTTTCGATGTAAATAACTTCTTCGAGATTCTCGAATTGACCATCTACTTCTAAAATCGAGACTTCGTGACCGTAGAAAGCATCGGGCCCGTAGTACATTTTAATTCCGGGATAGGAACAAGTCAGCTTGCGGCCGCAAGGAACCCAGTTAATTGTTGAACCTTCGTCAAACAAATACGCAGGCTCAAAATTGGCGATGCCTTCGCGCTGGATCATTTGCACGCGCAGAACTTTCCGCTCCTTGTCATCTTTGATCAAGTTGGTCGGCAACACTTGAATTACCACATCAGCATATTGCTTTTGCGGGTCGATGTAGGCTGTAAAATCCGGTTTGCGAGCATTGATCGCAAACAGCACGTCTTCGTAACGGTGGCCCCGTTCCGCCATGTCGCGCTGGATTTTCCAAGCAATTTTTACTTCGTCGCTGATGTCGAGGTAGACGCTGAAGTCCAGGAGCGATCGAACTCGCTCGTCGTACAGCGGATGCAGCCCCTCAATCACAATCACGTGATTCGGCTCAACCCTTTCCGGCGGGTCGATCATACCGGTTTCGTGGTTGTAAATCGGCTTGTCGATCGCGTGACCTTCTTTGAGCGCCTTCATTTGCTCGGCCATCAGGTCAAAATTGTTCGCTCTGGGGTCAAGGGCTGTAATCCCTGTTTCCTTGCGCTGCTTGCGATCGAGACTGTGATAGTCGTCAAGGCAGATTACAGTCACGAAATCTTCCCCGAACAAATCTGTCAATCGGCGCAAAAAAGTAGATTTTCCGCATCCGGAATCTCCGGCAACGCCAATTAAAACCACGCGATCCGGCTTACTGGTCATAGTTTCCCTCTAACAAAATCACTGTTTACTAACTAACTCAAGTCTAGATTCCACAAAATTTCAGCCCGCAGGTAGCGGCAAGCAGGCTTTGTGCTGCTGTGCTACCCCGAGACGATCGAGTTCTCACCAGCATACAGCAGTGAGTTGACTGCCTGCCCGGGAAGACCCAAGCAATCTTCAAGGCAAGTAATTAATACTAACTTTAGCGGTTAATCTTACCAGAATGCGTCGGCCCCCTACAAGCTCAACCTCAATCGATTTTAGATTTTAGATTTTAGATTTTAGATTTTAGATTGGAGAATTAACGCCGTCAGTCAGCAGACGTGCAGGCATAAATCCAGAACCTTATAGCTGGCTGCTGTCGGTCAATAGAAGCTATTTTTGCCCCGATGCCCCTACTCCATCCCCGACTGCCGATCGAAATGACTTATCGGGGCAGATCCCCCGATCGGGTAAAATATTGGCAGTACGCAGACAACAATAGCTATAGGTCAACAGCCGAACGCAAAGCGGGCTCGGTGAGCGCGGCGTTCGGCTAGTAGGGATTTGATACGCGAGCGATCGCAACTTCAACCTTCCCGCCCGCGTGGCGAGGCCCCAAAATTGGCGAGGCCAATTAGTCCCGATGGCCTTAAGAAAAAAGTAAATTGAGTCTAACGTCACATTCTCTTTCTTTATAACTCTGTATCGTGAAGGAAAATCAACCAATGTACAGCCCAAGCATATCTGGTGTGGCGGCCAACTCAGAATCAGGCAGCCGCATCTTTGTTTACGAAGTGGAGGGTATGCGTCAGAGCCAAGCAACTGACCAAACAAGTAACCCGATTCGCCGTAGCGGCAGCGTATTTATCTCCGTGCCCTACGATCGCATGAATCAGGAAATGCGCCGGATTGCTCGGATGGGTGGAAGAATTGTCAGCATCCGCCCCTCAAACAGCGCTCCCGAAACAAATGGCAAAGTCGCACCAGAAGCAGGGCTACAGAGTCAGAAATCTGGAGAAGAAACTAAGCCCATGACTCAAGCCAAGGAAAAAGTTCAGGTTCCTGTCAACCTCTACAAGCCGGCCAATCCCTATATTGGTAAGTGCATTTCTACAGAAGAATTAGTCAGAGAAGGCGGCGACGGCACAGTTCGCCACGTCACCTTCGACATTTCTGGAGGCAATTTGCACTATCTCGAAGGTCAAAGTATCGGGATTATTCCTGATGGCACGGATAAAAACGGCAAACCTCACAAAATTCGGCTTTACTCGATCGCCTCCACCCGTCACGGCGACCACCTCGACGACAAAACAGTCTCGCTGTGCGTCCGCCGCCTAGAGTACAAAAGCCCAGAGACTGGCGAACAAGTGTTCGGCGTTTGTTCGACTTTTCTCACCGGTTTGCAACCGGGAGATGATGTCAAAATCACCGGCCCCGTAGGCAAGGAAATGCTGTTGCCCGACGACGAAGAAGCCACCATTATTATGATGGGTACCGGTACAGGTATTGCTCCTTTCCGGGCTTATTTGTGGCGGATGTTTAAAGAAAATAACCCCGATTACAAATTCAGAGGTTTAGCTTGGCTGTTCTTTGGAGTTGCTTACACTCCCAACATTCTCTATAAGGAAGAGTTGGAGCAATTGCAGCGCGAGTTCCCCGATAATTTCCGCTTGACTTATGCCATCAGCCGCGAGCAAAAGAATGTTGACGGCGGCAAGATGTACATTCAAAACCGGATTCAAGAGAACGCAGACCAATTGTGGGAATTGGTTCAAAAGCCAAATACTCACACTTATATCTGCGGTTTGAAGGGTATGGAAGGCGGAATTGATGAGGGAATGTCTGCCGCGGCTGGCAAGCACGGTGTTGACTGGGCTGGCTATCAGAAACAGTTGAAGAAAGAACACCGTTGGCACGTTGAAACTTATTAATGTGTTACCTGATTTAATCTGATTTGTAGGGTGGGCTGAGCTCGCCCTACAATTGTTTTAAACAGTTTTTAGTCTTGAGGGGCTGGTTCACCCAATACAAGTGTAAAATATACAGTAAGCTCACCGAAAAAGGGAGAGAACTGACATGGTTATAACTTCTAATCAAAAACTCACCTTTGAAGAATATCTGAACTATCAGGGAGAATCAGGTGTTTGTTATGAATTATATCGGGGCACTCTAATCGAAATTCCAACACCTACAGGAATTCACATTAAAATTTGTCAATTTTTAGTTTATCAGTTCCGCCGCTTCTTTGCAGCACACAACCTACCGCTAGTTGCAGTTGTCACTACCGCAGTCCGAACCGAGGAAAACTCTTCCCGCGTTCCTGATGTGGTGATTTGCACTCGGAGTTTGTGGGAACAAGTCTGTGCGAATCCTGGTTCCGCAGTGCTAGACTTTGAAGAAAAACCGCTGTTAGTTATCGAAGTTACCAGTCAAAATTGGCGGGACGACTACATTCGCAAACGGGCAGAATATGACTTAATTGACATCCCCGAATATTGGATTGTAGACCCCAATCGACCGAAAATACGAGTATGCAGCCGCCCGGAAAATGAAGGCAGTTATTCTCATCAGGATTTTTTTTCGGGACAGCAAGTTCAGTCCGTACAGTTTGCTGAATTTATTTTATCGGTGGATCAAGTGCTATCTCCGCCGCTAGTAGAAGATTTAATTCGAGAAGAAGAAGCACAGCGACAACAGCTAGGACAGCAAAATCAGCAGCTAGGACAGCAAAATCAGGAACTAGAACAGCAAAATCAGCAGCTAGAACAGCAAAATCAGCAGCTAGAACAGCAAGCTAATGCAGAACGCCAGCGGGCCGAAAGATTGGCGCAGCGGCTGCGAGAAATGGAGGCAGACATGGATGCAGAGCTTTGAATTGTAATATAAAATCCGGTTAATTAGTTATGCAGAGCCCCTACTTCTTAAAGAAGTAGGGGCTCTGGGTATTCTGCCAATACGCGGTTATCATACAATGATTCTAGATGAAGTGAGTTTCAACGGGTCAAAGTCGTGGCTTTCAAAATTGGTTTGTTAGGTTTGGGTACAGTTGGCGCGGGAACAGCAGAGATTTTGCTATCCCCAGACGGCCGCCATCCGCTGTTGCAGGAATTGGAAATCTATCGGGTGGGAGTGCGCGATATTTCTCGAACTCGGTCTTTACAATTGCCAGAAAATGTGCTGACAACTGACCTAGAAGCGATCGCAACTGACCCGGAAATTGATATTGTAGTAGAACTGATTGGCGGATTGGAACCGGCGCGATCGCTCATTTTACAGGCTATTGCCAGCGGCAAGCACGTCGTCACTGCCAACAAAGCAGTTATCGCCCGCTACGGTAATGAAATCTTCGAGGCCGCAAACAAAAAAGGCGTTTACGTAATGCTAGAAGCTGCTGTCGGCGGCGGCATTCCAGTCATTCAAAGCCTCAAACAATCTTTAGGTGCAAACCGCATTAAAAGTGTGACCGGCATCGTCAACGGCACAACTAATTACATCCTGACGCGGATGCAAACAGAAGGCGCCGACTTTGCCGAAGTGCTCGCCGACGCCCAGCAATTAGGTTATGCTGAAGCTGACCCCACAGCAGATGTAGATGGATTAGATGCGGCCGATAAAATTGCTATTTTAGCCTCGCTAGCTTTTGGCGGACGCATCAAATTAGCAGATGTTCACTGCGAAGGTATCAGAAAAGTTAGTGCGGCTGATATTGACTACGCCGACAAGCTGGGATTTGTGATTAAATTGTTGGCTATTGCTCGAGAAACCTCCCGCTACAATGGCAAGCAAGCTGAGGGAGAAAGCGAACTGCTGTCAATTCGAGTGCATCCTACTTTTGTGCCGAAAACTCATCCGCTGGCGAGTGTCAACGGGGTTTACAATGCAATTTTAGTCGAAGGAGAGCCGATCGGGCAATTGATGCTGTACGGGCGCGGCGCCGGTGCGGGCCCCACAGCTAGCGCCGTAGTATCCGACATTATGAATGTCGCGGCCATCCTGAAAACCGAAACTGTTCCGATTCCCCATCCTTTGCTGAGTTGCAGTCACCAACATTACTGCAAAATTGCTTCGATGCAGGAACTTGTTACTCGCTTTTACGCCCGTTTTCTGACGCGCGATACTCCGGGGGTAATTGGCCAACTCGGCACTTGTTTCGGCAATCACAAAGTTAGTTTGGAATCAGTTGTGCAAACGGGAATTCACGGCGATTTAGCAGAAATTGTCGTCGTGACTCACGATGTTAGGGAAGGGAATTTTCAACAAGCACTCGATGAAATTCGCGCGATGGAAGCAGTCGATAGTATTGCTAGCACGTTGCGAGTTTTGTAAAAGTGATTTGCTAGGGGCGGGTTTCAGATAGAATTATTTCTAATAATTGACAATCTCTAAAACCCGCCCCAACCCAAGCATAAATCAGAATATACCGGGTGCTTGTAGGGGCGGGTTCACAAACAATAATTGCCTGCAACAAACAATGTCGAAAACCCGCCCGAACCGAACCATAAATCAGAATGTACCGGGCGGTTGTAGGGGCGGGTTCACAAACAATAATTGCCTGCAACAAACAATCTCGAAAACCCGCCCGAACCCAACCATAAATCATCACGTACATTTGCCGATGCGATGTACCGGGTGCTTGTAGGGGCGGGTTCACAAACAATAATTGCCTGCAACAAACAATCTCGAAAACCCGCCCGAACCGAACCATAAATCATCACGTACATTTTCCGATGCAATGCACCGGGTGCTTGTAGGGGGAGGTTCACAAACAATAATTGCCTGAAACAAACAATGTCGAAAACCCGCCCGAACCGAACCATAAATCATCACGTACATTTTCCGATGCGATGCAAATTTTGGGTTGACGTAGGTTATCGGCGGTGGGGGGCGGGTTTATCTAGATTGTCGGTAATCGTTAGATATGGTTGGTGAACCCGCCCCTACCAAATCTGGGTAAAGGTATTTTGCAAAAATACCGGGTTTTCCCCCCACAAGCAGTTAAAAATGAGATTTGGGATGAAAATAACAAAATCTGATTTTGTCGATCGCCAAACGGGAAGGCACTTGCTAGATTCCCTGTATGAAAAGTTTGCCAAACCCCAACTGCACGATACTTTTAAACCCAATAATCCTTCAATTTACATTCGGCACGGGGAAGGGCAAGTTATTGATGGAAATTATATCATAGGAAAAGTGTTTGAAGACTCTCGGACGGGTTTTTATGCTGAAAGTCGCGTTCCCATTTCTGGCAATAACCCCCCTGTTTTAGTGATTCGCGGCTACGGTTCTTGGTATCCTTTCGAGCGGGTTTTGGAAGATACGCCAGATGTATTTATGGCAAAACTAGAACGCCAGTTAAAATCGGCGCAAACTGTGGGTGCTATTGATTGGATAAAGCAGCAATTTCACAGCGGGAATCCGCCCGATGTCATCGGAGAAAGTTTGGGCGGCAAAGTTGCTCAGCAAATAGCCGCAAAATACCCGGATTATATTAGATCCACTGTAGTTTTTAATTCTTTGGGCGTTTCGGAAAAGTTAGCTAAAACTTCCACCGCTAACAATGTTTTCCACTACTTTACTTTAGGCGAAAGGTATGCTTTCTGGGCAAATGAAGGCGATTACATACCGGGAACGATTTTTGTGATTTCCCAGAAGGGTAACAACTGTTGTTATAAAATCGAGGAGGCGATCGTCCGAATGGCGCGTTTTGAAGGCAAGTTTCTCAAAAGGCGCGCGATTGTGGCAATATTGGCTCAGTTGCTGTTGCTAAACAGACACAATGCGATCGTCCTCAACAAACGGCGGCCAGTAGTCGTTGAGATCGATCGCACTCAATTGCAAGTTTTCCGAAAAAAGCGCTTTGTTTAAACTCAGACAGAATGGCTTCAGGCCGCAGATGGCTGGTTTTCCCGCGCTGCGACTGCAGGAAGCAGACAAAGTGTTGCGATCGCTATTAGCAAAATTGTAACATCTGAATCGCCAAACAAACATCTAAATCTAGCTGTACATATCTGCGTATATCTGCGTGCATCTGCGGTTAATAATTCTCTCTTAAAAATTCTACACAAATTCTCCCTTAGCAACCATCACCACCTTACCACCCACCAAAACTGCTATTTCCCCGTCATTTTGGGCGGCTTGTAACAACAGCAAAGAAGGTCGATCGATTTCATAACCCTGCTCAACTCTGACATCAATCTTTGCTGACCCATAATAAGCGTATTCTACCAAATATCCAGCCAAACAGCCGTTAGCACTGCCAGTCGCCGGATCTTCTGGAATTCCTAATGAATGGGCAAAAACTCGCACGCTTAAATCATTAGGGTCGCTGTAAGTTTCTGGGCAAAATATCAAAATTTCTTTCGCTGACCTTGTATCAACTAGCTCAAAATATTTATCTAAGTTGACTTGAGCTTTTTTGAGCGATCCGAGAGTTTTTAATGGAACAATAATAAACGGCACTCCGGTCGAAACTTCTTGAATTGGGAATCTCGAATCAATTTCATCTGGTTCTAAATTCAGAACATTTGCCAGACTTTCGGCTGATAAAACTTGACCAAAACTAGGCGGGTTTTGTCGCATCCACAAAATATCTGCCGATTCATTGTGATAATTAAAAGTAACTGGAATTTGACCGACGGCTAGATTGAGAATTACTCGATCGACCTTTTCGCGAATCATCTCTTGCTGCAACACAAACGCAGTCCCCAAAGTCGGATGACCGGCAAAGGGCAATTCCTTCTTGGGCGTGAATATCCGCACGTCATAGCCGCCATCTCGCGGATCGGGCGATCGAATAAACGTAGTTTCTGAATAATTGATTTCCCTCGCTATCAGCAGCATTTGGGCCTCAGATAGTTCGGCAACTCCCGCACCGCAAAATACAGCTAGTTGATTGCCAGCATACTTTGACTCGGCAAACACGTCAACTATATAAAAATTCATAATTATGCCTTTGATAAAAGTCAATAACTGATATTTTACATCGATCGCAAGACAGCCGTTAAAATAACAATAAAAACATAGGAGTAATCGCCGTGAGCGTCACGACTGTAAAATGGACGGTTGCAGACTACCACCGCATCATTGCAGCCGGCATTCTGGAAGGGCGAAACGTTGAATTAATAGGTGGAGAAATAATCGAAATGGCTCCCGAAGGAGAATCTCATGCTTACTCTAGCGATGAGGCTGGAGAGTACCTAATTTATTTGCTGGGCGATCGGGCTAAAATCCGCCAAGGTAAACCGATTATCTTGCCGCCAAGCAACTCCGAGCCACAACCCGATATCGCTGTAATTCAACGTTTGGGACAAGATTACCGAGAACATCATCCCTATCCAGAAAACATCTTTTGGCTGATAGAATACTCGGATCGTACTCTGAGCAAAGACTTGGGAATCAAGAGCAAGATTTATGCGGAAGCCGGCATTTCTGAGTATTGGGTTGTCAATTTGCGAACTAGGGAATTAATAGTATTTCGAGAGCCTACCAATGAAGGATATCAATCGAGACAAACTCTGACTCAGGGTAATATTAATCCGCTGGCATTTCCTGATGTTGCAGTTTCGGTCACTCGAATATTAGGGGCTTAGGTAAATTTTTCTTGTTACCAGGCTCTGCCTGGTAACACAGATCCAGAGGCGGAGCCTCACTATTTCAAACAGCGAATTTCTTGTTACCAGGCTCTGCCTGGTAACACAGATCCAGAGGCGGAGCCTCACTATTTCAAACAGCGAATTTCTTGTTACCAGGCTCTGCCTGGTAACACAGATCCAGAGGCGGAGCCTCACTATTTCAAACAGCGAATTGCCTCCAACATTCCCCTGGCTTTATTGAGCGTTTCCTCATATTCCATATCCGGGTTAGAATCAGCCACCAAACCAGCACCTGCTTGCACAGAAACCGAATGTTTGTCACCATCTAAAGAACGAACAACCATAGTCCGAATTGCGATCGCACTATTCAATTGCCCCTCAAAATCATAATACCCGTAAACCCCAGAATACGGCCCCCGGCGACAACCTTCCAACTCGTGCACAATCTCCATCGCCCGAATCTTCGGAGCACCGCTAACCGTACCCGCCGGAAAACCAGCTTTCAACAAATCCCAAGCTGTCTTATCCTGGGCCAATTCTCCCACCACATTGCTCACAATGTGCATGACGTGAGAATAACGCTCAATTTCCATTAATTCGTCAACTTTTACAGTACCGTTTCGGCAAACTCTGCCTAAATCGTTCCTGCCCAAATCTACTAACATGACGTGTTCCGCAATTTCCTTCGGATCTTGCAGCAATTCAGCAGCCAAATCATCATCTTCTTGAGGAGTTTTACCCCGACGGCGAGTGCCGGCAATCGGCCGCAAAGTTGCTATCTTTTTGCCATCAGCAGTATTTTCCGCCTTCACCATAATTTCGGGACTCGAACCGATAATCTGCCAATCTCCGAAATGAAAATAAGCCATGTACGGAGAAGGATTAATCAGACGCAAAGAGCGGTAAAGTGCAAAAGAATCGCCGCTGTATTCAGCCTCTAGTCGCTGCGAAATAACTACTTGAAAAATATCTCCTGCTTTGATATAATCCTTAGCTTTTAAGACATTGGCACAATACTTTTCACGGCTAATATTGCTCGTGTAAGCCAATTCTGTATTCCCGGTTGTGGAACGGGCATCTTGCCCGTCCTTATCTCTTGTGGAACGGGCATCTTGCCCGTTATTGGGAGGTGTCCATTCTATGAGAGTAGATTGCCGGGAAAGCGGCGATTGCAGCTTCTGAACTAGCTTGCCAACGCGATCGCACGCTTGCTGATAAGCATCGGCCAAATCAACGCCAACCTCCCGCAAATCCGCATAGGCGACGGCCCAAATTTTCCGCTTCACCTGGTCGAAAATCAGCAAATTATCAACCTGCATCCACAACCCATCCGGCAAATCATTCTCGCTGGCTGGATGGACGGGAACTCGCGGTTCTATCCACTTAATTAACTCGTAACCCCAAAAACCAAATAACCCGCCAATTCCCGGCGGTAACTGCGGCAATTTTACCGGTTGATAAGACTCCAAACATTCAGTTAAAGCCGCAAACGGATCGCCTGTAAATACTTTTTCGGAACCGTCACGGTAAACTTGAGTTGTACGAGATCCCTTAGCCTCCAAAATCCACAGCGGATCGCACCCTAAGAAACTATAACGCCCGAGTTTTTCCCCACCTTCGACAGACTCCAGCAGAAAACTGTAAGGTTGACCCGCACAAACCCGATACCACGCAGACACCGGCGTATCCAAATCAGCAACCCATTCTTGATACACGGGTACAAAATTGCCTTGTTTCGCCAGTTCCGAAAATTGTGAGAAATCGGGAAATATCATATACTAACTTCGCTATACAATCAATAAACAAAAGACGGAAAGCAACATCCCTCCGGCGACTGATACTCGCCAAGTGCCATCACCGCCATCGGCTTGAGGGCGCGCAGCCCCTCTTGCAAGCACCAGCGAAACAAACTTGCGTAACGCACCGGCAAGTGGAAAGAAACCTGTGCTTCGGAACTGTACGCAACCGCCCCCAACAGTAAAGCCTCCATATCCGCCTCAGTTTCTGCGACGCTGTGGCTCAAAGCCGACACCGCACAAGTATAAGCCACAATCCGACCTTGTTTGCAAGCAACGAAGGGAGAAAAGAAATTCACGGCGTCTTCAATCTCCGAAATTCGATCGCACCTGTATAATTTCTTGCACAAAGCGGCACATTCACCAACATCCTCACTAGCCATCGGGCGCACCTCAAACCCATGCGGAGGCTGGCTGCGAAACTTCCCTTCCATTAACACGAAGGGTTCCTTTACCTCAAAACCCAAAGAAGCGTACAGCGACAGCGCAGCCAGATTAAAAGATTCCTGAACCAAACGGATACCCACAGCGTCCTGTCCGCGTTCCAGCAAAGCTTTCATGATTTCCCGTCCCGCGCCGCGGCCTTGAAAAGTTCGATCGACACCGACAGGCCCGATACCGCGAATCGGGTTGCGTTCGTCCATAAACCCGCAGCCGACAACCGCACCGGAGCTCTCGGCTACTATGCCAAAAAACAACGGACTTTCGATCAGAAGACCAATAATTTCAGTTGAAAACTCCAGCGTCGGAAAATCACTAGGGAATTGATGGCGATCGGAAATATCTTTAAAAGCTTCATAATTAATGCGAGCGCAAACATCGATATCAGAAGGCTGCGCTCGCCTGATTGCGACATTCATTTTTAATTTAACGATTAACTTTTAATTATATTTGAAGTTTGCAGTAGTATTTGGGCGCTGCGGGCTTAGCCTCCCGCGCCAGAATACTACTGCAAAAACAAGTTTACAAGCTGAGCATTTCGAGGCAATATTACCTATGTTTTGCTCAGCCATGCACTCATGGTCTAAGGATCGTAAGTTTTCTTACCGGTGAACTTGACCTTAATCGGATTGGGATTGCTGCCAATATTGCGGTCAATCTTACCGTTGTAGGGACGACCTTCGTTCACCTTTTCTGGGAACACGCCATCTTTAGGATGCAGGTACTCAGTAGAACCGTCGGGAAACACGCGGTAAATTTTGTAGTTCGAGATTTTGAATTTAGCCCGCAGTTGCTGGCCGCCCAAAGCGATGCACTGCTCCTTCCGGGGCAGATACAGCAGGTTGTCGCCTTGACGCATGATTGCAGCGCCGCCTGTAGGCATTTCAAACACCTGTTCCTTGGGGCTAGTCCAAGTGATCGCGTACTTCTCTTCAACTAGCGCCTTGGTCAGCAAGCCGCCGGTGCTGCCGCCGAAAAGAGGGGGTTGTCCAGTGAGTTCTTCTGCCATAAACATATCCAAAGGATTTTTACGGCATCGTATCATCATGAGGCGACACGGCTGTCGAAATTGTTAGGAAAGTTAACAGTTTTTGCACGCTCGATCTTTTCTGATAATTGATAATTAGTAATTAATATAGCTATTCTCAGGTAGATGAGGTATGACTGACAACTTAATATAACGGCTAAAAAAGAGGGCTCGCATCCCAACTACCTACCTCATTTACTCGATCGGGGCTATAATTGATAATTGGTAATTTCCACCAAAGTTAGAAAACAAAATTAGGCAGCACGAATCCCGAAAAAATAATCAAAAAAAAACAGCAATTATCCTGGTGCTTGTAGGGCACCAGAATAATCCCACATTCCCCCAATTTCCCCCATACACGATCGAATCAATTTACCGCGTCAACCCTAAGTCAAGAACCAATTAGGGTCATAGCCGCGGGGAATTTGGCTCAAAGCAGTCCAAGTTTCTCGATCGACAATCCCGTTAGCCTGAATCCCAAAGCTTTTTTGAAATGCGCGAACAGCTTTGTCCGTCAAAGTAGCAAAGTCGCCGTCAATTTTACCGCCATAATGCTGGGAAGTTTTGAGAACTTCCTGAACAGTAGCGACTGCTTCCCCAGAACTGCCGAATTTGAGTACCGGCATATTAACTGGAGCTCCAGTATAAAGCGCCTGCCAAGTCAGCGGCCCGACAATGCCGTCGGGCGACAAGAAAACCCGAAACTGAAACAGTTTCACAGAAAATTCAACGGCTTTGTTAAAAATTCCTTTAGCAGGGTGCCGGTAAAGGTGCAACTTGGTTAGCAGTTGTTCGAGTTCCAATACCGCTTTACCTTGAGAACCTAATTGTAGTTGTGGCTTTTTGGCTATAGGTGGAGTAGATTTCATCTGGGTTGTAAGTGTCATAATCGATTTTCCTAACCTCTAGGTTTGAGTATTCTTCTGGAAAAAAACTTTTTCCGGGCAAAATATTTGCATTCTCAACTTTTCACGAATCAACACTGGCATCGGCAGTGCCTCAACAGATTCGATCGGCTTTTACCATCTCACGACTTGCGGACAAGAGACTTATGCCATTTTATATCTTAGATTTTAGATTCGGCATGACTGATTACTACGGGGGTTTGCAGCTTACCTACAGTTTGATTCTTATTTTAAACTGGTATTAATTTTGGGCAGCCTCCCTAGGTATTCTGTCGCCCAACCGGGTTTAAGACGGCAAGCGCGTCCTGAATCTGCTTTGATACTTTCGATTTTAAAGCTGAAGACCGCGCGGCCACATCACCTTTAAGGCCTATCTCACAGGGTGAGGATTGAGGGTGAGAGAGGGTGTAGCAGCGGAGGCTGGTTCTGCCGTGAAAACTTTTCTGTGCTATCGTGTCTCGGTCGATCTATTAAGTCGATCGAGACTTGCCCGCTTAGACGCTCACAAACCCGGTTTTTTAACTTAGTTCCAAGGCTTTAAGCAACTATTTTCCTTGAAAAACCCAGTTTTTGCCAACGTCTTGTTAATTTAGGTCGCCCACGCCCTTAAAAAGAGTTGTTAGCTAAGGAATGAGAATTAAATAACTTCCACTCTTGAAAGTGGGATGGGCTCTTATAGCCCGTCATGAGTGGACGGGCTATAAGAGCTCATCCCACAATAACAATTAAAATTGTAAGTTATTTAATTCGCGATCCTAAGTAATGTCCCCAGCGTGCACCCTACAACGATAGTTGAGAAATAAGTAATATGCGCTGCGGCGCACCCTAGCCCTCTTCTGTCACTTTCGGTAGAGATGATTATCCTACTCCTATTCTAATTAAAGTAGGGTGCGTCGCCGCCCGAATTCTGATTATTTACCACTATCAATGAGCGACGCACCATACCGCTATACTCTCGCCCGAAGTGACAAAAGAGAGCTAGAGAATGTGGAACAGAGTTGGCGATAGGTATGCCGATTTAGGGTAAACCGAGAGGTAGTTTGCAGTAATCATTAATCAGTAATTAGTGATTAGTTAACTGTTATCAATTAAATCTAAACAGTGGGAATAGTAAAGTGAAATTCACTTCCTCGGTCTTTTCCTGCGGAATCTACCCAAATTTTACCGCCCCAGCCGGCAACAATCTGTTTGCAAATTGCCAATCCCAAACCGGTACCGCCGGCGCTGCGGCGCAGCGCTCCTTCTTCTTGATAAAATCGATCGAACACTACTTTTAAACTGTTCGCCTCTATTCCCCTCCCCGTATCGGCTACGAGCACTTCCACCATCCGAGAACCGTTGCATTTCGCTCTTATGGTCACCCTTCCTTGAGGTGTGGTAAATTTGCAAGCGTTGTCTAGCAGTTTGGAGAGCACCTCCACCAACCACTCTCCGTCTGCTTGCACTAAAGGCAATTCTGCGGACACTTCGGCGATAATTTCCGGTAACGGTCGATCGAGTCCGCCGCCCGCTCGCACGCTGCTGAGGGCCAAATCAACGCATTCTTGCAGCGTCAGCGATTCTACATTCCATTGAACTCGCCCGCTTTCTAAGTGAGAAAGAGTTAAAAAATCCTGCACGAGTTTCCGCATTCGATCGGCATCGCCGAGGGCTGTTTCTAACATGATTTGCCGCAATTCGGCGGGCATATCTGGTTCGGAACTCAAACTTTCCAAACACACTTGAATCGTAGAAAGAGGAGTGCGGAGTTCGTGTCCGGTGATGGCAATTAGATTGCTGCGAGTGCGGTCTAATGCTTCTAATTGTTGGTTGAGTTCTTCTAAATGAGCGTAGGTTTCTGCTTGAATTAAGGCTGCTCCGAGTTGGGTGGCGATCGCCTCTACTAAAGAAATTTCGTCTTCTTCCCAAGGCAAAACCGATCGGCACTGGTGCATTTCCACCATTCCCAAAACCCGCCCCTGATAAAGCACTGGCACCATTAACCAAGAGACAATTTGCCAATTTTTTACAGTTTTTTCCAGGAATTGTGTATTGACAATCAGCGGGTGTTGTGCTGTGTCTTGGATGTAAACTCGCTCTTGTCGCGCCACCGCGTCGATCCATATTTGATTTTCCTGCAACAGCCAAGTCTGATCCAGCAGGGAACTAGCACCCGGACGCAAAAACTCGCGATCGATTTTGACCGCCACATCTGTTGCCTTGCACCGATAAATCAAACATCGGCTTGCCGAGAGGGCAGTGCCGAGTTCTTGGACTGCGACTTCGACGATTTCTTGCGGGTTGAGAGACTGCCGCATTGCCGTGGTAATTAAGTTTACCAGGCGTTCTTTGCGTTCCTGAGCGGCGATCGCGCTGTATGCTTTGAGCAGTTTGTGCTGGCCTGCTTGCAAGTAGGTTACTAAGCGTTCGGTAAAAGCATCGCTCAATTTTGGATTGGGAATTTTTGAGTTTTTTCTCGTACTTATTTCGGGTTTGGCGGCTTTGGAAGTCGCGGATTTCCTCGTTTTTTTCGGTGTTTTGAGTTTGTAAGTCGTTCGCGCTCGATCGATCTTTTCGGCCAATTCCGGGCGATATTTGACAATTCTATCGAGCAACAATGCGGCCGCTTTGGAGCTTACCTCGCGATCGAACGTCCAAATTCCTTCAAATCTGCGAGCTTGATCCATTAACAGTTGCCCGCGATCTTCCTGGTTGTCGATCGGCACAATTTTTTCTTGACAAATCAGGCAAGTTGAGTAGTGTTGCCCCAGTACCACTAAATGCCACTCTTTACTTAATCCGTCCTCCGGTTGAAACGCCACAGTTTCGTGACACTCCGAGGAATTTTTAAAGTCAGTTTCCGGTGCAGCCAGCACGTATACCTGAGAGGAGCGTGAGGCAATTCGCCGGTAGCGGTGAGCTTCCTGGCGGTAGAAGCGCTCTCGCTGAAAGCTGGCAATGACTAGCGGTTCGTCGTCGGAACCCGCCAAAACTAAGTCTTCCATCGCGTGAGACAGGGCTGTCATGGAAGATTTGAAATAAATTTGTGCCCGCAGTTGGGGCAAAGCTTGCAGAAGTTCTGCCAGTAGCGAAATAGGGACGATCATCTAGCCTTAAACGTGCATTTTTGCCGATGACAAAACAGGATTGATAGGAGGTTTAGAGCGCTCCTTCTTCAGTATCTGATAGATTTACAGCACTTGGTAAGTAAAGTACAAAGAAATCGGTTTCGCTCTCCTGGGGTACCCCGGTGTTCGACCAAATTCGCTCCGCCGTGCCCGCCCAGATTCCTAGTTTCCCTGTACTTGAGTGTCAAACTATCCTCGCTCTATTGGATATAAGTGCCATAATTATCGCTTTTTGGCGAGCGATCTGGTTAATCGGTAATTAAACTTTAAAAAAGCGCAAATAATTAGCCATTAGTTAAAAACTAACGACCAATTATTTTGACGACAGATCCCAAGAAACCCGGTTTTTACCCACCATCTATGAATAAATCGGGCTTCTGAGACCTAGCTTGTAAGTCCTATATTTTTTTTGAGGCATCGCGCCTAAGTATAAATGCTGCGGCTGTGGTTGTCTTAGGCTAGTTCGCCCCCTTCGTCGTTGCCGCCCGGAGATGATTTGTAGAGAGCATCTAATTGTTCGCGGGCATCTTGGACAGTCAGCGAACGCATCACTAACAGCGGCTCATTAACTATGTTTCCGTATTCATCTAAAAGTTCTGGATGCGGTACCGATTGAGAGCGAGGATAGGATGCGTAGGGATTATTTGCCCTGAACTGTTGAGGGCGCTGGGACTCCATACCTACGGTAACTAAACTGCGGATTAAGTTACCGACTGCCAGAAAGGCAAGAACGGTAAAAGCTAAAATATAAAGCAGGTGCAACATTATCTTCTCCTCCGGGCTAAACAGCCACACAGCAATTTACAAAAGTGTTTCAGCAAGTAATAACTTATTAACTGGAAATCTGTTTGAGGTTGTCAAGTCAGTCGGCACATTTCCTCATGTTTGGGATTTGACTGCAAATTTAACTTGAACTCGCTTCCTTATTTTCCAGGGGGAGCTGATTGCAATGAGCGAAAGCGCGCCGATACTTGCCAGCATTCGGCGAGCAGTCTGTGCCACGGCATCAGTGCTGCTGTTTCAATCCCAACTTGACCTCCGGTTGCTTGAAATAGAGCTTTAGCTGCGCCTACTTCTTGCTGAGCCTGTTTGACTCGCGCCAGCAAGTCAGATTGATCTTCGTCGCCCAGAAAGGGAATTTCCTCAGTTTCTAAGAGCTTTGCCGAGCGAGCGAACCAGTAATTGAAATCCTCTAACAGCGGTTCCAGTAACGCTTTGAGCAATTCTGGCTCGGGCAAGTTGGAATTAAGCATGGATCAAAATTGGGTTATTTATCTATTATAGTCTTAGACGGTCTTTACAAATTGTAACATATTTCTAACAAAAATTTAATAATTTAACAACAATTAGCAGGTGGGTGTGAATAAATTAAACTATGCCAGCAGCGATTTTTGAGTCGAAATCCCCAAATTCTGCCAAATTAGTTCGCGAGCTCACGGTTGCTGAGAAAACGGGTTTTTTCATAGCAAGACGGGTGACAGCCCACCAAAATAGTAAAAAATCCGGTTTCTGAGAGTCGCAGTGCCGGACGCACTAAACGTTGCCACCATCAGGGCTGTTGCTGTAATTTCCCGGAGTGTGCCCCAGCCGGAAGTCGGCGCTTGCTGTCCCATTCTGAGTAAGATAGAAGCAACTGCCACTAAATTAATTGCTAATTCAGCCGATGTCTAGCTCAGAATCCATGTCCCCTCCAGAAGAGTCCGTTAAGATTGAGTTGCCCCGCACGAGTGAGTCGGAGTCACTAAAAAAAATTCGCCACACCACCTCCCACGTTATGGCGATGGCGGTGCAGAAGTTATTTCCCAAGGCGCAAGTGACCATTGGCCCTTGGATTGAAAACGGTTTCTATTATGACTTTGACACTCCCGAACCTTTTACGGAACAGGATTTAAAAGCCATTAAAAAAGAGATGATCAAAATCATCAACCGTAAATTGCCTGTAATTCGCGAAGAAGTCAGCCGCGAGGAAGCCCAACGCAGAATTAAGCAGATTAACGAACCTTACAAATTAGAAATTTTAGAAGGTTTGATCGAACCGATTACTCTTTACCATGTGGGCGAGGAATGGTGGGATTTGTGCGCCGGGCCTCACTTAGAAAATACCAGTGAATTGAATCCAAAGGCGATCGAACTCGAAAGCCTAGCAGGCGCTTACTGGCGCGGCGACGAAACCAAAGCTCAATTGCAGCGCATTTACGGCACTGCTTGGGAAACTCCCGAACAGCTAGCAGCATACAAACACCGCAAAGAAGAAGCATTAAGGCGCGATCACCGCAAACTTGGCAAAGAATTAGGCTTATTTATTTTTGCCGATCCGGTGGGCCCTGGTTTGCCTTTGTGGACGCCGAAAGGCACTGTTTTGAGAAGTATTTTAGAAGATTACTTGAAACAAGAACAAATCAAGCGCGGCTATTTGCAAGTTGTGACTCCGCACATTGCCAGAGTCGATTTGTTCAAAATTTCCGGCCACTGGCAGAAATATAAAGAAGATATGTTTCCGCTGATGGCAGAAGATGAGGAAGCCGCAGCAAACGAACAGGGTTTTGTGATGAAACCCATGAACTGCCCTTTTCACATTCAAATTTACAAAAGCGAATTGCGTTCCTATCGCGAATTACCGATGCGATTAGCGGAATTCGGCACAGTTTACCGCTACGAACAATCGGGAGAATTGGGCGGTTTAACGCGGGTGCGCGGCTTTACGGTGGATGATTCCCACTTATTTGTGACGCCGGAACAGTTGGATGCTGAATTCTTGAATGTGGTGGATTTGATTCTGTCAGTCTTCAAGAGTCTGCAACTGAAAAACTTTAAGGCGCGTTTGAGTTTCCGAGATCCGAACAATTTAGAGAAATACATCGGTTCCGATGAAGCTTGGGAAAAGGCTCAAGGTGCAATCCGCCGCGCGGTGGAAACTTTGGGCATGAATTATTTTGAGGGAATTGGGGAGGCGGCTTTTTACGGGCCGAAACTCGATTTCATTTTCCAAGATGTCTTGGATAGAGAATGGCAATTGGGAACTGTTCAGGTAGATTACAACTTGCCAGAACGTTTTGATTTGGAATACGTTGCTGAAGACGGCACTCGCAAGCGCCCGGTGATGATTCACCGCGCTCCTTTCGGTTCTTTGGAACGCTTGATCGGGATTTTGATCGAGCAGTATGCGGGCGATTTTCCGCTGTGGTTGGCGCCGATTCAGGTGCGGTTGTTGCCTGTCAGTGCGGAGTTTTTGCCGTTTGCGAAGGAAGTAGCGGCGAAGATGAAGGCGCTAAATATTCGCGCTGAAGCTGATGAGGATAGCGAGCGTTTGGGCAAGTTGATTCGCAATGCTGAGAAGGATAAAATTCCGGTGATGGGTGTTGTGGGTGCGAAGGAGGTTGAGGCGAATAGTTTGAATATTCGGACTCGGGCTTCTGGAGAGTTGGGGGCGATTTCGGTTGATGAGGTGATTGGGAGGTTGCAGGGGGCTATTAGCAGTTATGGGAATTTTTAGGAAATTTTAACCGCAGATGCACGCGGATTAACGCAGATGATATTTTGATATTGTCTGCGTTTTTCTAATCGATAGGCTAAAATCATATAATTAGGTAAATTAACAGGAGTTAAATTCAATGCCTAATCCGTTTCCAGGGATGAATCCTTATTTAGAAAGTCCTGAATTGTGGCGTTCTGTTCACAATAGGTTAATAGTGGCGATCGCAGATTGCTTAACTCCGCAATTGCTGCCTAAATATTTAGTAGATATCGAACAAAGGATTTATCAAATTAGTGGCGAAGATGCTTTACTAATTGGCATTCCCGATGTCACAATACAGCGCACGCAGACTCCAAGAACCGAGAGTGATTCTAATGTTGCTGTCGCCGCTCCACCCGCCAAATATTTGAAGGTAACAATACCTTTACCCTTGGAATTAAAAGAAACTTATTTGCAGGTAGTCGAAATAGAAACTAAAAAAGTAGTGACGGTAATTGAAGTGCTTTCTCCAACAAACAAGCGCCATGGAAAAGGGCGAGAAATGTACGAAACAAAGCGAGAGAATGTGTTTAACAGTCGCACTCATCTGGTAGAGATTGACTTGCTGCGAAGTTACCAACCTCTGCCAGTTTTTGGTAACGATATTGAGGCAAGTTATCGAATTTTAGTGAGTCGGGGAAATCAAAGGCCTTTGGCAGATTTGTACCTTTTCAATTTACCCGATATGATTCCTGCATTTCCATTGCCTTTGCGCGCGGGCGATGCGGAACCAATTGTAGATTTACAAGCGTTATTAAATGGGGTTTACGATCGCGCCGCCTATGACATTACCCTCGATTATATGGCTGAGTTAGCCCCTGCGCTTTCAGAATCCGATGCAGTTTGGGCGGATGCTTTGTTGTCCGAAACCAGCCTCCGACAATCTGAAACCTAAAAAAATCTACACAAAACGTTACATATTTGTTACCATCGTGGCGAGTCTGTTCTCGGCAGCCTCTCTGTTAACCTTCTAAACTAACCGTTATGAGTCAACCTCCCTCAGCCATTCCCGCCTCGGAAGAGTCCGCCGAAACCCCGACAGCGCAGACAAACAATGCACCTCCACCGAGTTATGTCAAGCTGGCGATGCGGAACATGGTTCGCAAGCGGGCAACTTCTCTGTTTCATTTTGCTTTGACAGCGATCGGACTTTTAGGCGTACTCGTCGGTTTGGCTTTTCTCGATCGCTATTTCAATTCTTAATCGGGGATTCCAACAATCAGCATCTAATTTCGATCTCTAATTTCATCTTTCATAAATAGGCAATTAAGCTGATTGTTTTGCCTGCCTGTTGCAATCTCTAACAGATTACTGTATCTTTCCAGCAACAGCAAAATCCCCTGCCGCTCGATCGCGCAATTGCAATTTGTAAAAAAATTGAATATATCCCTTGACATGAGAGAAAAAAAATGTTAATAGAGGTGAACGTCGAAGACTGTTACGGGCTCGCCCAGCAGTCTGCCGACGCTTCCAACCTCCCTGAGAGTGCAGCCAGCGGGGAGATTTCAGCAGCCGAAACCTGGGAAAATTGGTTTAGCGTTTGGCTGGAAAACCAGGCGGCGGATGTGCCAGTGGCCCCAGGCTACGAAGTCAGTCTGCGTTTAACCGGCGATACGGAGATGCAAGCCCTCAACCTCCAGTACCGCCAGCTCGATCGACCGACGGATGTACTAGCTTTCGCAGCTTTAGAGGTAGACTGTCCTCAGCTAGAGGAAATGCAGTCATCTGAACCCCTATACTTGGGTGATATCGTCATCTCGATCGATACAGCTAACCGACAAGCCCAGCAGCAAGGACATCCCCTGAAGACCGAACTAGCTTGGCTGGCAGCCCACGGTTTTCTGCATCTTTTGGGCTGGGATCACCCGGATGAAGAAAGTCTGACTCAAATGCTCGATCGACAAGAAACATTGCTGCGGGCGATCGGTCTTGCGATCCAAACAGCATAACTTAAGTTGATGGTTACTTAACAAATCATGTCAAGCGCAACATAACTTTCTGAAATTACAGCAAAACTTTAGTAAAAACTTAGAAAAGTTACCTAGACTAGATGAAGTTAATTTGAAAAGTTTAGCTTTCATTCATCTCTGTAAATTAAAGTTGGTTCTTTATGACACTAGATAGACCCTCAATTTCATCACAAATCGCACAGCTTCTGCCCATGCCTCAAGACTCTTCTAGCCAGACAGTCCACGAGCCTAAAAAAGCCTTGAAATACAACCGAGAACTGTCGTGGAAAATCGCATCTAGCTTAGCTACGAGTTTTAGATACGCTTGGGGGGGTCTGAGTTATGCTTTTGAAACTCAGCGCAATTTTCGGATTCACACAGTTATTGGCACTTTGGCGATCGGACTCGGCCTATTTTTGCAACTGAAACCTGTAGAAATATCTGTGATCGGCGTCACCATTGGCATAGTTTTAGCAATGGAACTGTTGAATACGGCGATCGAATCGGTGGTAGACTTGACAGTCGGGCAATCTTACCACGAACTAGCCAAAATTGCCAAAGACTGCGGTGCCGGAGCAGTTCTGGTATCGGCAATGGCTGCGATCATCGTCGGTACTGCACTTCTGCTTCCTCCTTTGTGGGCAGTCGTTCAAATTGCGATCGGCCGTTAGTCACTTATTGGGCGATCGCAAATTTTAGGTTTTAGATGACCAATTTGAGATTTTTAGTTCTATTCGTCTATATTGCAGCTATTTTTTATCTTGGGCATCTATCTAAAATCTTAAAACCCTTGCTTTCAGGCAGCGAGTCAATCTAAAATCTAAAATCTAAAACCTAAAATCTAACTTAACCCGTGATTATAGTCATCGATAACTACGACAGTTTTACATACAATTTGGTACAGTATCTAGGAGAACTCGGTGCCCAGTTGCCCGTAGCCAGCGAAGTGCAAGTCTACCGCAACGACCAAATTTCCTTAGCAGAAATTCGCCGATTGCAGCCGGCAGCCGTGGTAATTTCTCCAGGGCCGGGGCGGCCGGAAGATGCGGGAATTTCTCTGGAATTAATCAAAGAATTGGGGCCGACTCTACCGATTTTAGGCGTGTGCCTCGGACATCAAAGTATCGGTCAAGTATTCGGCGGCAAAATTGTTTCTGCACCCGTGTTGATGCACGGCAAAACTTCTCAGGTAGAACACGCAGGAACCGGAGTTTTTCAGGGCGTGGAATCGCCGATGATTGCAACTCGCTATCACAGTTTGGTAATTGAAAAGCAGAGTTGTCCACAAGTTTTGGAAATTACGGCTTGGGTTGAAGACGGAACTATTATGGGCGTGCGGCACCGGGAATATCCGCACATTGAAGGTGTACAGTTTCACCCGGAAAGTATTTTGACGACTGCGGGAAAGCAATTATTGCGAAATTTCTTGGAAAGACTTTAGGATCGCGAATTAAATAGCTTACAATTTTAATTGTTATTGTGGGATGGGCGTCCCGCCCGTCCACTCATGACGGGCTTTCAGGCCCATCCCACTTTCAAGAGTGGAAGTTATTTAATTCTCATTCATTAGTTGAATTTCTATGAACTTGTAGGGTTCGCTCTCATAGCACCTTACGGTGAGAGTAGGGTACACATTTTCGCACCTGAACCGCCTCAAAAAGGATACAAGCCCCCCACTCCTGTCGTGGTGAACCCCAAATTTTAGACTCCTGTTCGAGATTCCAGATTCAATGCTGCAAGTAAATCTAAAATCTAAAATCTAAAATCTAAAATCGACTGGCGGTGTTTTGTGGTATAACAACAGACGACCAACACCCGACAACCCCCACCACAAGATGAAACGGCGACAATTAATACGTTACGCACAGACGGGTTTGCTAGCAGCTTTCTTCACTGGTTTACCATCTGGATGGGAAAGCTATCAAGCTCAAACTGCTGATTCTTTGTCGGTTCAGTGGTTGGGCCACACTTGCTTCTTGTTCGCCGGAGGCGGTGCGAGGGTGCTGGTGAATCCTTTTCGCCCCCTGGGCTGTACGGCTGGCTATCGCTCTCCTAAAGTACCAACAGATTTGATTCTGATTAGCAGCCGGTTGCTCGATGAAGGGGCGATCGACGGATTTGCGGGCAATCCCGGCCTTTTGTACGAACCGGGGTCTTACAGGTCTAACGGGCTGCGGATTCAAGGGATTAGAACGCAAAAAGACCGTGAAGGTGGACGGCGATTTGGGGTCAATGTGGCTTGGCTGTGGCAGCAAGCGGGCGTTAAAATTTTACACTTGGGCGGAGTTGCTGGCCCGATCGGCATTGAAGAACAAATCTTGATCGGGCGGCCCGATGTAGTGCTGATTCCCGTGGGCGGCGGGCCGAAAGCTTACACTCCGGCGGAAGCGAAGCAAACTTTGCAACTTCTCAAACCGAAGATGGTGATTCCGACACATTTCAAAACCCAAGCCGCCGATGCTGCTGCGTGCGATTTAGTGCCGCTGGATGAATTCTTGGCCCTGATGGAGGGTACGCCGGTGCGCCGATTGAACAATGACACGATTTCGATCAAATCTGCTGACTTACCCCAAACTGGTTCGGTGATTGAGGTTTTGAGTTACAGATTTAACGGTTGATGCCAGATTTCTTAGGTTGCGTTATATTAAGGAAGTTTTGGTCGATCGGGGATGCAAGAGAATTTTCTCTCTACCTTAGCCTCTGGCAACCTTGCTTTTTGTCGAGATGTGGCTAACATAACAATTCATGTTCACTGTTTTATCTCATAAGGAAATGCAAGCGCCATGAAAAATCAAAATTTACCTAGTTGGATCAAACAACTCACAGGTTTCGCAGGAATAATCGGCGCTAGCGCGCTAATCGGTTTCCCGGCTTGGGCTCACATCAACTCCAACACCAATGTTGCTAATACAAATCAAACTCAACAAGTTGCAGGAAATGTGAAAACCGCTGCTTCACCGGCACCAATGGCTCAGGCGAAGGATATTGTCGCTATTGCATCTGGCGACGCTCAATTCAAGACGCTGACAAAGGCTTTGGGAGCCGCCGGTTTGGTTACAACTTTACAAGGAAAAGGCCCTTTCACTGTTTTTGCTCCGACAGACGCGGCATTTGCTGCTTTGCCAAAAGCAACTTTGGAGGATTTGCTCAAACCGGAAAACAAAGCCAAACTTACTAAGATTTTAACTTACCACGTTGTTCCTGGTTCGGTTGTATCTACTAGCCTCAAATCCGGCGATGTTAAAAGTGTTGAAGGCAGCTCGCTGAAGGTGGCAGTTAACGCAGGCAAAGTTACTGTAAGCGGCGCTAATGTTGTGAAAGCTGATATCAAAGCTAGCAACGGCGTTATTCACGTAATTGACAAGGTTTTGATGCCACCCGATGGGATGTAAAAATAGCAGTTTTTGCATCAATTGATGTCAGATTTGGTTAAATGAAGGCGAAGTAAGGACACAACATTGTTGTGTCCTTATTTTTATGGCAGGCAATTCCGAATTAATATATAGTAATCCTTGCAGGAGTCGTAAATTTTTTACCCCACCCCAGCCCTCCCCGAACCCAAGGGGAGGCAGTAAGAAATTCACAAATGATGCGAGGACTGCTATAGATAAAGCTTTAGCTAGCAGCGGGTACTTACAAAAATAGCTGCCAACCCTTAGCTCGATGGCCAAAATCGAAGATTTCGGGATGGAGAATTTCTGCTAAAATTTCTAACGAATCAACCAATCTCGGCCCCGGCCGATTAAAGTAAGAATTGCCGTCAGTTATGTAAACTTTCCCCGTTTTTACTGCTGGCAAATTAGCCCATTCTGCGTATTTAGTTATTTGCATTGCTTCGCTGCGAGTGCGGTTTAAATCAAAGCCGCAAGGCATGAAAATAATTACATCGGGATTAGCTTCTACTAGCGATTCCCATTTTAGCCAAGGGGAATGTTCCCCGACAATTCCAAACAGCGAATTGCCTCCCGCCATTGCGACTAATTCGGGAATCCAGTTACCCGCAGCCATCAAAGGTTCAATCCATTCGATGCAAGCTACTGTGGGTTTAACGGTTAATGTTTTGGTTTTTAAAATAATAGCATCAATGCGGGATTGCAAAAGGTCGATCGCACTTTTGGCATCTACGCCCAAAGCATCAGCAACTCGCTGAATATCCGTCCAGATTTCTGCTAGCAGATTCGGCTGCAAAGAAATAATTTCCGGCTTGCTATTTACCAGCGTACTTACTGCTTGTTTAACCTCTATTAGAGAACAAGCGCAGACTTCACATTGAGCTTGAGTAATAATGTGAGTCGGCTGCAATTTTTCCAACGTATCTATTTCTACTTTATACACACTTAGCGCATTTTGCAACAATTCTGTCACGCGGTTGTGAATTTCGCTGCTAGTTCCTTCGGGATTGAATTTAGGCTGAGTGCAAACAGGTAAATTTTGGATTTCTGGGGGATAATCGCATTCGTGGGAACGGCCCACAATTGCATCGGTTAATCCTAAAAGTGCTACAATTTCGGTTGCACTGGGAATTAGAGAGATTATTCTTGGTTGGTTCATTGGTTTTCTGTTTTTTACAGATTTAGAAGCACAGGCTTTACAGATTTGGAAGCACAGGCTTTACAGATTTAGAAGCACAGGCTTTACAGATTTAGAAGCACAGGCTTTACAGATTTAGAAGCACAGGCTTTACAGATTTAGAAGCACA
>NZ_JAUBRP010000021.1:71267-89859 GCF_036701935.1 Microcoleus sp. M2_D5
GGCGGGACGCCCGTGCCACAATAAAAGGGATTTTTAAACTTTCAACTTTTTTAAGAATTGCAAATCTTGCCATGCTTGAATGAAATTACCTTGCATCAGTTCCGCTATACCGTTTAAAACTCTAATTTCCGGTAGGTTGGAGTTGAGAGCGAGAGCAGGTTTTAAGGCTGTTTGAGCGGCTTTGGGATGCCAGCCGTACAGGTGTACGAAAGCGAGATAGGCGTAAGCGTAAGGGTTTTTTGAGTCGAGTTGAGTGACTTTTTCTAAGGCTGCGATCGCACTTTCGACATTCTGCTGCAATACGCGAGAAAATGCCAAAGCATAAGCCAATTCTAGATTATTTGGTTCCCGCTGCAACCGATATTCTAACGTTTGTTCCGCTTGCACGGTATAATCTTGAATTGGGTCGTACTGATTGATGCGCCCAATCTGCTCGAACACGGGTTCTAAACCGGGCAATCCTTTGGGTAAATTAACCGCCATCGCCCGCAATTGAGTCACCAAATCTAACTCAGGCTTATCTGTATTATCCTCGTTTCCGGGCTCTGCCTGAGAACGCATTTTCAGAGGCTCTGCCTCGATCTTAACACTAACTGCCGGCACATTAATCGGATAAGTTTCCCCGGTTTTCCGATTTAGATAAGTAGCTTGCAGATTGTAAGTTCCCGGTGCAATATTAGCAGGAGGAAGCATCGCCGTGCGATCGACAACTCGAAACCCCACAGCAAATTTATCCGCTTCCAGCTTCCCCGGATGCAAAGTTGCTTGGCCGATCGCGCGATCGTGTAAAATCCTGAAAGTCTGTCCCGGTGGAATATCGCCAGACTGCTGATTTTCCCACGTTACCAACACTAAACCAGACTGCAACTGCTGCCAAGGCCCAGACCAAGTATAAGTAACCGGTAGCGCGACTCCGGGAACTGCTTTTGCAGCGACAGTAACTCGATCTAATTGTACTTGCGATCGCGCTTCATTCAACGGCTGTATTTCGACAGGCTGCACTCGCTTGCGATAAAGATTTAAATTAGTATAATCTGGCAAAATCCAAGTTTTATCTAACTCAAATTTATCACCTTTTTCAATCGCAGCCACCGCAGCATTTTGAGCTTTTTTAATTCCTTCGCGAATCGAACCTTGCGGGCCACTTTTAGTTACGAACCAAGAGAGCGATCGTACATCTTGCGGCACTTCTTGTAAATTCGTTCCCACCTGCCGCCCGTAAACCTGAAAATTAGCCAAAGCACCGTAATAATTAAAATTATGCTGGTTAATTTCCGGCGTCGAAGGCAACACGCCTAAAGTAGATTGCAAATAAGGTTCCCTATCGATAATTTCTGCAACTACTTCACGGTGCGGCCACTCTTTCCCCAAGTAAGGATAGTGAGAATTGCCGGGACTGATAATTTGAACTAAGCTATGTCCAAAAGCCCCTCCCAGCGGCCACATATGGAACAGCATCGCCAGAATTGTCAAGCCAATTGTACCCCAGCGAATTTGTCGTCCCCACCGAGAAGGCCACAGCGTTAAACAGTAGGCTAAGAAAATAGATAAAACTGGCAAATAAGGTATACCATATCGGTCATCTTTGTTGATATTTAAAGAATTAATTAAATAAGCTCCTCCCCAGAAAACTGCCAGCCAGCGACAGGAGTTGAGATGCAACATTGACGAACTATTTTGCCGGCGACGCCAATAAAGTATCAATCCTACTAAGGGAATAACTAACAGGGGCCAAGAAATGTGCTCTGGTAAGTGTTGACCGTAGTAAATCCAAGCGTCGATCGTATTGAGGGCCGGATCTCCTTCGGCGATCGCAGAATCCAGCGTTGCCCGTTTTCCCCCGGTCAAAATTAACAGCCAATTGGTTTTTGCCCACGGCCCAAACACCGCCGCCGACAGCAACAAAGCACCAGTTAATTGACCTAATCTCCCCCAAGCTTTTTGCCGTACAGCACCCACAGCCAACCACACAATCGGGGTAAACAGAAATAATACAGTAGTGTGTTTAACTAATATTGATAAGCCGAGAGAAATTCCAAAGGCGATCGCCCAAAAGAAAGATAATCGATTTAGGTAAAATGCTTTACGATTTTCCTGATTTTTTCTCTCCGTTATATACACTACAAAATCCGCTGCCGCATTTTCTTGTTTCCTCCACATTGTCAAACAATAGAAACAAAAAGTAATAGCAGCAGTTAGGGGAAAATCGAGTAAAAATTGCAAGCGGAACCGATAAAGTCCGGGTAACAAAACGCAAATTGCAGCGGCCCACAAACCGACTTGCCGATTAAACAGTTGGACGCCCAGACTGTAGACTGAGGCGAGGAGAATTGCACTAAATAATAGATGAACCAGGGTTGCCCGATCGCCCCCTGTACCGAAAACCTGAAGAAATGGAACCGTTAAGATGTAGGCCAGGGGCGGAATTTTCGTCGAAAGCAGCCAGAAGTTTGTCCACCACTCCCCGGAAAACCACTGAGGATGCTGCAACGCCTGCAAGTATTTCAGGGTGCTAGTCAGGTAGTCTGCTTGATCCCACGCCGGGACAGATCGATCGAGGGCAAACCAGAGGCGATCGCTAATTGCCCCCAGCAGCCAAATTATGCCCAAGACAAGCAGACTCTTGCCCTCGCTGTCGGGATGTTGCTGTGCCATTGCGATTTTTGGATTTTAGGTTGCAGCTTTTAGCTTACAGGCGGGCGGTTCCGGGCGATGAAAAATTAATTGAGAAAAGTGCTTGCTAAATTCTGTATGTGTCTGCTAAGATAGTAAAGCGCGAAAAAACAAGCCGGGATAGCTCAGTTGGTAGAGCAGTGGACTGAAAATCCACGTGTCACGAGTTCAAGTCTCGTTCCTGGCATCGCAAAGCCCTCACAAAGTTGAGGGCTTTTTTTTAGGCAAAATGCGGGCAATGCAGCTAATCAAGATGTATGTTTGTCGGTGGCGGGGTGACAACCCCGCCGGAAACCCAGACAGAGCTAATATTTGACCGAGTTGTGCTAAAAAAACATAGGTCAAATCAGACAAAAATTACAATCGAGTATAATTGTCAGATTAATAAGTCCAATTTTGCTTGGTCTGCAAGCTATAGGTTCCATCTTTCACATTCACCCGCTCAGGAATCAGATCTAAATCTCTAAATATATTTGCCTGGTGCTGTAGGGCACTGAGCGATTGGTCGTCGATCGGGATAATAGCGCGTTCGGCACTACGTTGCTGTAAAATTTCTACAATCGATGGATCTATTTGATGGTGTTCTGCCAATCGCACAGCAGCTTCTAATTCCTGTTTCTTAGCCCAAGCTCCCGCTTCATTTACCTCTTCTAAAATCACCTTGAGCAAGTCGGGATAGTCGCGTACCAACTCTGGAATCGCGTAGTAATAGGTCGGAACTTCTAAAGAAGCTTTGTCACCAAAGATGCTCTCTAAGTCTGCAATCGATCGCCCTGGGTAAGCGCTTCGGACTTGTGTTGTCGTGTAGGGAACCCAAATCACCCAAGCATCGACCTCACCCGCACGGAATAGAGGCAGCGCCTGTGGCTGGGTCAGATAAATTGGCTCAATGTCACTAAACTCTAATCCCACTTTTGCCAGCGCTCGCACCAGCACATAATGAGCGCTTGAGCCTTTGTCAAAAGCTATTTTTTTACCCTTCAGGTCGGCAACCGTCTGAATTGGCGAATCTTCTGGCACTAGAATCGCTTGACCTTTGGGAGCAGTATATTTTTCTTTAGCCACCCGCACAAACACATGATCTGCTGCTTGCGAGAAGATGCTGGCCGTACCGCCGCCGCCGCAGAAATCGATCGTCCCGTTGCTTAATGCTTCTATCAGAGAAGAAGCTGATAAGAAGCTCGTCCAAGTGACAATCATCCCAAATGGTCGCAAACGGCTTTCGAGCAAACCTTGATCACGCAGGACTTCCAGATTTGTCATACCCTCTGGATAACCGATTTTGAGTTGCTTGAGCCGCCGCGCTTGCTCAGCTAAGGGCGTGTTGCCCGATTGAGCAGAACGCTTAGAAAACCAGCGATCCAAAACTACACAGAAAAGTATGCCCCCCACAAACAGTCCCACCGTTTCCAGTAACCGGATTGTTGATTCTTTAGGCAATTTGACCTGATTTACCTGACTGACTAGAGGGGAGAGTACATTGCCAGAGGCAGTAGCGGCAACAGCATGACTGCCAAAAGCCAGACTCAAGACCGAAACCGAGACCAGGCCGATACAAAACAGACCTGCAAACCGATAGGGGGCCGATCTGCGAGCGGCCGAACTGAGCGACCGTAAGATATTTTGACCTCTGCCTCTGGGCAGAAGGTCAATCCAACGGCTAATCATAATGACTCCTTTGATAAACACAGGTGATGGACGCTAGATGAATTGAAGATGGGCGATCGAGTCAAAGCACCGCTTGATGTGTAAAAACTACCAAATTTGCTCGCTTGTTACACCCAATATGCGATACTCACATTATCATATCGAGATTATGGTGATTTTTCACAGCGGTTGAGAAATCGGTAGTTTCGGCATCGTATAGGTGTTGAGTGAGAGATGGTAATGGATTGGTTAATTGCAACAATTAAGATCGGACTGGCTGCTGCTGTCGCAACAACGTTTGACGACAACATTTATCTGACGGCCTTCTTCAGTGAGGTTAATCGTACTTTTCGTCCTCAACATATTGTGGTGGGTGAGCTTCTGGGGTTCACGGTATTGGTGATCGTAAGTTTGGTTGGTTTCTTGCTGGGGCTAGCAATTCCCTCAACTTGGACGGGGCTACTGGGAATTCTGCCGATACTGATTGGCTTGAATAACTTGCTCAACCTGAATAAGGATGATTCAGCCGAAGATAAGTCAGATAATCTGAAAAGAAACTCTAAATTTCGAGGATTTGATTCAAGAAAGCGATCGCTCTGGGACGTAATCCGCGATCCGCAGACCTATCGCGTCTCCTCGGTCACGATTGCTAACGGCGGCAACAATCTTGGGATCTATATCCCTTTGTTTGCCACTAGCTCAATCCAAAATCTGTCCGTAATTATACCCATTTGCTATTTGATTGTTTGCTGCTGGCTGTTTATGTCCTATACTCTGACGCATCTACCTGGTATTGCTTTGGTACTCAGCCGTTATGCGAGCAAGTTTTTCCCTTTCGTGCTGATGTGGCTGGGTTTCAGAATTCTGATGGACAGCGAATCCTATCGTCTTTTTCTACCGAACATTTAACAGGCAAAGGCGATCGCACCATCGAACAAATCGATGACAACAGTACCATTCTCTACAATAAAGGAAGAAAAAAGACTTTAACATAATAGATTAATACCAAAAAAAGCTAGGCCGTAAATCCCAAATTAGTGGTCTATCAATTTAATCTCCTTGCCATTCCCGATCTGGCAGTTCCTTTTGAGGAAGTAGCGGCGTGGCTTCACTTTATTGCCTGATTGCTGTTGTGAATTCGCAGTTACTATTCAAGCAATCGATCGGGATTTGAACGGAAACAGAGGTAAAAATAATCTCTGTATCGCTGGTTGTGCTAGTCATTCATACCCCCCAATCCATTCTCAACAGTCAGCCAGAAAATACTTGTTGATGGCAACGCCATCAAGCATCGGAGTGACAATAATTATTCCCTGGACACCTTGGCAACCCTGCTCGGATTTCAACCATTGCGGTTGAGCTGAGATTGTTGAGAATAGACACGGGCGAGCGCCAAATTTAGATTGGATAGTTTCATGTCGAACTGCCTGATAATCGTTGCTCAGACAGCATTTTATTGCCGTTATCACCCTCTCAAGCCGTTGAGTTTTGTGCTGTTTCTGGAGGCTTTACGTGCTGATTGCGTTACTGTCGCCGAGAAGTTTTTTGAGAGTGAATTATTTAACTGTCTTATTTTTAAGTGAGGTACGACGCTAATTCTGGAATTTCACCGGCGCGCTGCCACTCGGCTTCCCCGCGCCGCACTTTGGTTCGGGCTGTGATTTCCTGAACTTCCCATAATTGCAATTTGGTATAGGGCCCTTTGGCTTCACCGCTGCGAAACACGTAAGCTGTCCTGCATTTAAACTGCACAGTCAAAACTTGATAAAGTTGTTGTGGGGAGTAGGGGTTGGGCCAGAAAGCCCGCACAAAAAATGCAATTTAGATGTCGAACAGCTTACCATTGAGCAACTTCAGGAGTTGGCTGGGTCGATCGTCTCACTGGCTTCATCCGATTCATTCCAGTTGTGGCTTTGAGCTGATTTAGCTCTTGTTCTACGGGATTGGGAGGCGCTGAATTAGAATTGGGCGATCGCTTTTTCTTAGCCTGCGGCTTACCTCTAGCAATTTCTACTTCCCCCGGCCACCCCCAGAAATGCCACACCGCCACCCACACTAGCGCCACAGCAGATCCTAAAATCTCTTCTTGTGTTGAGGATACACCATTGTATTTGGAGAAATTGTTAAAAAAAGCAATTAAAGAGTTAGAAACAATTCTTCAGCAGAGGAATCAGAGGAATGAATTACCGCTATAGTTTATTAATTCAATGGTCACAAGAGGATGGACTGTATTTGGTAACACTGCCAGAGTTTGCAACAATTGCAATGCAGCCCTGTACGTATGGGAAAACTTATGAAGAAGCGATCGCCAATGCTAAAGAAGCGAGCTCCAGCTACCTTGAGTATTGCCAAGAAGAAGATTTAGGATCGCGAATTAAATAACTTACAATTTTAATTGTTATTGTGGGATGGGCGTCCCGCCCATCCTTTTTGGACGGGCGTCCCGCCCATCCCACAAACTTGTGGAAGTTATTTAATTCTCATTCCTGAGTGCCTCCGAGTCCGGCAATCGTGGCAGCTTAAATAAAAGTCGATCGCCCTTTTTGACTCAGAACAAAAGAGATATCGACTTTTCCATATCAAAAAGAGCGATCGCACTTGTTGACGAATTCCAAAAGGGATCTCGCTCTTATTTGAGAAAGAGGAACTAAGGGCGATCGCTAATCTGCGCTTACAAGCAAGGATCTCGCGAAATCTTCCCATCGCAAAAAATATTAAATAACAAAATTTGATAATTTTTGTTATTATGGGGGTAGTAGTTGACTCAAATAGGTGACTCAACATCATGAATATATCATTAACTCCTGAACTAGAGCAGTTTGTTCAGTCAACAGTCAAAAACGGTAGGTACTCATCTGCTTCTGAAGTGATTCTGGCTGGGTTACGATTGCTAAAAGAACGGGAAACTTTAGTTGTTTTGAATCCGGTTTCATCAGAAAAAAAGCAGAAATATAGCTATGATTTCTCGGATTTAGTGGGGCGAGTAACTTGGCAGGGAGATGCAGTAACGATGCAGAGGAATCTATGCGATAAGTGGTAATCGCTATGTGTTGGATACGAATGCGATCGTTGCTTTGCTTCAAGGGAATATTCAACTCATTGAATTACTTAAAGATGCGGATTGGATTGGAGTTTCAGTTATTAGCAAAATTGAGTTTCTGGTATTTCCTGGGTTGACTCAAGACGATCGTCAGATTTTTGAGCAGTTTCTGCAACGAGTGGAGGTTCTTGGTTTAGCCGCAATTGATGCTGTTTTGATTGAAAAAATCATTGAAATTCGCTAGCAACATCGCTTGAAACTACCAGATGCGGTTATTGCAGCAATGGCAATCCAAAATTCAGCAAGTTTGGTGACGGCAGATCGAGAGTTTGCAAAGGTAACAAGTTTGACGGTAATTAATTGGTAGCGATCGCTCTTCAATCGAGAAAAAGAAGTAAAGAGCGATCGCACGTTTTGACTAATGGTAAAGGGGCGATCGCCCTTGGTTGAGAAAAAGCAGTAAAGGTCGATCGCTAATTTGTGCTTACAAAAGGGCGATCGCACTTAGGAGACTTAAACCCAAGCTGAACGGATAGAATTTGTTGGCAAAGGTAGATGCAGACATCAGGGTAATTTTTGTGAAGGATTAGAGGTTGACAGTTGGCGAGTGTTAAAGGTCGATCGGGCGATCGCACTCAAAAACCAACCGTCACTTATCTATCTGGAGGAAGGCGCTAGTTTTATGCGAAACGCGGCCTAATCTTCAGAAAACTTTACAAATCGGAGATTGTTTGGGTTGAGAACGATGAGAGAGGGCGATCGCTATCTATACCGCCTTGATTTTTGTTAAAATAAGAACTAATTCCGCATTGTGCGATTAAAAATCATGACTCAGATGCCTATGCCATCGGTAATCCAAGAACATATTGAAATTACTCCGGGTATTTGTGGCGGTAAACCACGTATAGCCGGACATCGAATTAGGGTTCAAGATGTTGTAATTTGGCACGAAAAGATGGGAATGTCTCCTGATGAAATTGTGGATCGGTATCCCACAATTACATTAGCAGATGTATACGCAGCCTTGACTTATTACCACGACCATCTTGAGGAAATTCGGCAACAAATTCGAGATAGCGATGCTTTTGTGCGGGAATTGCAAGCCAAGACTCCTTCCAAGGTGCAGCAGAAATTGAGAGGGCAGAATCTTGGAAAAGATCCGATTTCCGGGGTGATGAACAAGTCGAACGGGCGATCGCAGAAGCGTTAAGAAGGCGCGGTATTGATGTCACCACGACACCGGAAGCGCAACTTTTAGGTGCAAGCGATGAAGAACAATTAGCTTTTGCGATTTCTCAAGAACTGGCAATTTTTACCCAGGATGACGATTTTTTAGCAATTCATCAACGTGGTTTAGAGCATTGCGCTATTGTTTACTGTCACCAAAACACTCGTTCGATTGGTGAAATTGTGCGCGGTTTGATTTTGATTTGGGAGGTACTGGAACCGTCGGATATGCAGAACCATGTAGAGTTTATTTGAAAAGAGCGATCGACCTTTCCATGTCAAAAGAGCGATCGACCTTTCCATGAAAAAAGTGCGATCGACTTTTCCACGCTATAATAGAATTCTTCCATAATTATCGTGGAGTAGGCATCGTGCTTAGCTTTGACAGGCTTTATTATGTTTTTATAGGTACATGACATGAACGCTAAAGAATTGCTCCTGAAAGAAGTAGAAAATATTCCTGAATTCATAGTAGAAGAGCTTTGGGAATTTTTGCAATTTCTCAAAATAAAATATGATAAAAACAAGTTAGAAGCCAGTATGCTCAGTGAATCTGCTTTGCAAAAAGACTGGTTGAATCCAGAGGAGGATGAAGCATGGCAGAATTTGTAAAAGGTGATGTGGTAGTTGTTCCTTTCCCATTTTCAGATTTAACACAAGCCAAGCGCCGACCTGCTTTAGTAATAGCCACTTTGGCAGGAGACGATATAATTCTTTGTCAAATTACTAGCCAGAATATCGCCGATCGCTATGCTATTCCCCTTCAAAATAGTGATTTTAGCGAGGGCGGACTCGATCGAGCTAGCAACATTAGACCTAATAGGTTGTTTACCGCCGATCGAGAAATTATACTGTATAAAGCTGGTAAGCTGAAAACTGAGAAGTTGAATGAGGCAATTGCGAAGATAGTTGAAATTATTCAGCACTAATTTTCTGTTGAGAGCGACATTTCCATACCAACAAGAGCGATCGACTTTTCTATTTCACAAAGAGCGATCGACCTTGGTTCATAAATGGGAGTTAAGGGATCTCGCCCTTTCCATGAAAAAAAGTGCGATCGCCCGCGAGTTGAGAAATAGGAGTTAAGGGCTCTCGACCTTTCCCGGAAAAAAGAGCTATCGCATAAACCAATATTTTCAATACACCTCATCATGACTGCCAATGTCGAGCAAAAGAATTTCTTCATCTTCCAACTCTGTATTTTTAACAAAATCAAATACAATCCGACAGTCATATTCCACGGTACAAGCCCAAGAGCCCGCTAATTGACCTTTGAGTTTGTGTGTTTGCAGTGATGGATCAAAAGAGTTTTCTGCCAAAAGTCTCAAGACAGCTTCAACCTTGGACTGGAGTTCCGGGTGTTTGCGGACGAGGGCTTTGTAGGCGCGTTTAAACGATGAAGTAAAGGTAATAGTTTTCAACGGTTTAGATCCGCGATCGCTTCATCAACTGTGCCTCGAAAGACGTTTCCAGATTGATAGTCCTGTTTTCCTCGTGCAATGTTAGCGGCAATTTCCGCACGACGGTGATCGCTCAGTCTGCGGTGCATAATGGAAAGCAGAGTGGTTTGTTCATCTACAGACAAGGTTTCGATCGCGTCTAAAATGCTGTCAAATGTTAAAGTTTGCATGGTGAGTTAGATTGGAAGGCTCAGATGGCTCTATCTTATTTTACTGAAGTTTAATTGAATTTGCTGACGGCTCTTGTCTTTTCCATGAAAAAAAGGACTATCGACCTTTCCATGAAAAAAAGTGCGATCGACTTTACCTTATTAAAAAGAGCGATCACCCTTAGTTGAGAAATAGGAGTTAAGGTCGATCGCACTCTCATTTATCACATTCTTTAACTTGCCTTTGCTAAAAACTCTGGAGTTTGAATCGATAAAACATTCTCCAGCAAGTCAAAGAGAGTGTGTTGGGTTGCCAGCAGCAGAACACAAGCTTGTGGTGTCAGGCTAAGACTGTTAATCCACTGATGGCAAGTATCGCCGATCGCTTCCAGGTGGCGGACGAGCAAGTGGGGCGCTATTTCTGCGGCACTTTGTTGCAGGATTTCGGGAACAGATTGCAGCAGAGTGGCGAGTTTTTCCGCATAGGAATTATCCCAGGTGTACTCAGCTAATGGCATCGGTGCGGGTGTGATTTTTGTAGGGGCAATTCCTCCGCGATCGCCCCTATGGGTGGTGGTTTCTAGCTGGATAATGCCTTGTTCTCCTGCTTGTTGCAGCAGGGTACAGCAGCGGTAATAGGCCGATCGAACGCGATAGAAACTATCCTCTGGGGTGTTTTGTCCCGCGGTACTGATGTTAATGGGAGCAACATTTGTGAGGGGGACGCGGAGGCTGTGCCATCGCAAAGCATCGATTCCTATTGCTTGGATTAGTTCCTCAGTAGCGATGTCGGGGATGGGATGGATTTGCTGGGTGGGTGTGTGGAAGGCGTAAAGTTCGATCGGTTGAACGATGATGAATTGAAATTGCTCTTTGGTGTAGCCCAAGCATTGCATCGCGGCGGTGAGTTGGATGTCGTAGCCGGTGTAGGTAGGGGGACGGATGAGGATGATTTTGTCATAGCCTTGTTGGAATATTTGATGGTAGCGGGTGATGTCTTCTAGGAGTTGGGTGTATTCGCCGTCGCGGTGTTGGAGGACGCGATCGCAGTCGTCGCCAAAGTCGGCGGTTTTGATAAACCAGTCTTTGGGTTCGTCTTTGAGGGTGGTTTGTTCGATGTCGGGGGGTAAGTCGGCTGCTAGTTGGCGAGAGAGAGAGGCTTTATAAGTGCGATCGCTCTTCTGGATAGACTCTAAGCATTTCCTAATATCAAAAGATGATTCTTGATTTTGTTGACTTCCTGTAGTTGCAGACACGCCAGATTGTTGCAGCAATTTTTTGACAATGGCTGCAAGAGGACAGCGAATGTAAGTCAATGGAGCTGCTATTTCTGAAGCTATTTCTGGATAGCTTAACCAAATTTTAGCCATCTGTGTTAGAGAGAGATTGTTGAGATATTCCATAAACTTCTAGCCAATAAGAAGGTACTTCACCTGATTCAACCATTTGCTTTAATGCCAATAATCCTGTTCGGTCATCTAATTTTGTCAGAGCAATAGCTGCCGCAATTTTTACCATTTGGTCATTTGAGATTAAGTGCTGTCTAACAAGCGGGATAGATTCCTGAAGCCCCAATCGCTGACACAGCCATATACTATCTTTAAGATATCGACCTAATTTCAAGTTGTCGAAGATGACGGTTACACCGATAACTCCTGCTTGACGAACAGCGTTTTCAAGATCGTCACCTGCTTCTGAATCATCTGCATTGCTAACACATTCAAACAAATCAAGAAGTTGTTTCTTTTCCATTTCTGTTTCATCCTGAGATTCACTTATTGATTAACCCTGGCTACTTGCTGATAGCGGGACAGGCTGTTAGGGTTGCTAATGGCTAGTTAAACCTATGAACTATAAGCCAAGTGTCCCGCTAGAAGTTAGTAGCTATACTCCGTTTTTTCTTGCTTCACAAAGGATAGGCTGTGACAATTTCCCCGTTTCGCAGCCCGATCAAAATTGTTACACCATCATAGGTGCCTTGGATTTGTTGGCGTCCCATTGCATTTGTATAAGGCTGTTCAGTTTCAGCAATATGACCAACGACAGCCTTTATTTTTTCATCATTCCAGTTTTTGGGAAAAAGGCTTTTTCGTGCTTGTGGCAAGTTTCCATTGGGATAAGGTGCGAGAGCGGTCGTGGGTAATTCAACCTTTCTGACTCCAGTTACCGGATCGGTAAAATCAGACACAATAGTATAACCGTTATTGTTGATAAAGTCTTCCAGTGCTGTCTGTGTATGCAGTCCACCTCTTAGTTTAGTTTGGCTATTTCCTCCACCATTAAGATACACAAAATCTCCTCTTAAAACATGATTTTCTGCTGAATTAGGAAATTTATACTTAGTCAGCATTACTGTACCAGGCAGTTTAGGGGTATTCGGATCGGGACCCGGCAGTTTGAGGATTTCATCATCAACTTCCTCAGCAATTTCCCGGCTTGCTTTGTTAGCCGCATCACCTGCCTCATCAGCCTTGCTGACAAAGCTCTTAATCAAACCATCAACTTTATCTCGTACTGGTTTGAATAGATCCCAAATCCAACTAGCTGATTTTTGGGCAGCACTCCAGAAATCCTGAATTATATTGTCAACAGCCTTAACGATTTGCTGAATAATTTCCTTCCAGTTAGTTTCGCGGAAAACTTTGGCAGCTTGCTTAGAAACATTTGGACCCAATTTGCTGAGTAGTGGCCCTAAAGGAGACTTACGAACTAATTTAACGATGCTCTTAACAGCATCACCTATGCCAGGGAACCAACCAGCTAAGGCTCCTAAAAGTTCGATGATAGTTTCAATGTCCCGTTTCCCCTCAACCCCAAATTTCCATAGAGCAACAGATGTATCTATGACATCAATGACTTGGCCTACAATAGGTACAAATCCGAGAGCAACTTTGATAATTTCAATCCCAATCTGACCTCCTGGCGAATTGATTAAATTAAGGATGGTATCGAGAATTTTCTTCCCATCAGCCGCCAGTTTATTTAGCATTCCATCGAGGTCTGCTTTTAACTCCACTGCTTTTTGAGCAATCTTCTCCTGAACAACTATTTTGGTTGCTGCAATCTGTTCATCAACTTTGTGAATCTTGTTATAAAGATTACCTGTTTGATCTCCCAAAAGAGCAGACAAGATATCAGCCACAGTTTTCTGAGCGCGAGGCTTGACGTAATCAACTGTTCCCTTAAGGGAATTGGCGATCGCACCCACGCCACCCTTAACCAAATTCGCAAGGTTATCGGCTTGGGGAACAACTAGATTGTCGTAGAAATTCCAACCAAAAGCACCAACATTACGAAGACCGCCAAGGTTTTTAATCGCTTCAGTCTTGAACCCATCAATCCCATTATTGATATTTCTGACCTGAGCATCAATTCTGTCTTTAAATTCCTGGGCTAACCCTTCAATTGCACTATTGATTTCGCCCCCTGTTCTGTAGGCATTTTTCAGAGCTTCAACAAACCAAGAAACGGCATTCTTAATTTCAGTCCGAGCAGAATTAACTTTGCCTTTGATCCAACTCACCGCACCATTAAATGTTCCCTTTGCATTGTCCTTGGCAACACGCAGAGCATCTCCAATGAACGGTGCGTTGTATACCTGAGAGGGAATTTTATCGAAAATTCCATTGACAAAGTTATCAAAACCGTTAGGTTCGCCCAGTGAATCCAGCCAGCGGAAGGCATCATTTCGTACCCCATCTAGGGCAGTATAAACCTTGTTGCGTTGCTCCGCATTCATCCGAGCAAGCAGATCGTTTAGCTCCTGCTGATACTGCCGTTTCTCAGCTTCTAAATCCCGAATTCGAGCATTGGCTTTTCCTCGTTCAGCACTCTCAAATTGATTCAGAGCAGTGTTATATATCTGCTTAATTCGCGGATCTGCGAACGTTACACCAGGGCGAGTACCGCCGCCGCTACCGCCACTATTACCGCCACCACTAGGCCGCCAACCCGGAGGTAAAGGTTGAGTTTGAGTAGCAGAAAGCTTGTGCTGGAACTTAACAATCAACTCGTAGTCAGTCGTCACACCTTTAGGACTGTTGACCCGCAGCATATAAGTACCGGGAATCAAGTCAGCAATAATTTGCTCATCGGTAATTCCCTCCCGCATCGAATAGGCAATAGGTTCATTCCGCACATCGTAGAGAACCAAATCTGCATCAGCCAAAAGCTTTCTCAATTCAGCCGTAATTCGACCGCCGCGAGACAGAGTAAACCGATAGTAATCATCCGGCACTAAATTGCCGACAGTTTCACCCGTGAGAGATGTCTCAAACGGATCGACAGGCCCAAATTCAGGCATAGGCTTGGCAAGATACCAATCCAATCCTCCCTTACCTTGTTGCCGCGCAATTTCGGCTTGCCGCCGCAGTTCCGCCAAGTGTGCCTGTTCGCGCTCGTATTCTTCCCGTTCGCGACGACGGCGTTCTTGTTCGGCTGCTAGTCTTCGAGCCTGCTCCTCTAGCGCCCGTTGATTTGCCTCTGCTTCTCGCCGGCGGCGTTCCTCATCTTGCCGCTGCCGTTCTTGTTCGGCTTGGTCATTCCTGAGTCGGTCTTCTTGTTGCTGGCGCTCCCGTGCTTCTCGTTCCTGCCGCTCCCGCAATTCTTGTTCGCGTCGCTGCCGTTCGGCTTCTTGCTCTTGTTCGTAATTAGGACGGTGGACGGGAATGTCAATTGTGTCATACTCATAAATTTTGTCTGGATTCGGAATGCCATTGTGGTTAGCAATCCACCAGTAATTCGTAGCAGAGCCACTGCCCATTGTCGCTGCGGCAATACCGCTGAGAGTATCGCCCCACTTAAGTTTATAACGCTGCCAATCGTAATATTGACCGTTTGGTGCGCGTTCCGCGTGCGCCCAAATCTCCGGCGCAACTTTACTTGGGTCAACCTCTTGCAAAATAGCAGGTTCAGAAGTCTCATTCCCACCATCAAAAAGCTCTGCCAATTGCCGGAAAGCCTCAATTTGTTCGGCCGTTAAATCTTCAGAATTAAACCGCTGTCCGCCAAACAACCCAAAATCAGGAGTTGCCCCCTTCAAATTCACCTCGTAACCCAAATCGGCCAGAGATGCAATGGTGACAGGGCTAATCGACGCATTCCCAGCCTTGCCGCTGAAGTTCAAATCGGCCGTCATCACCTCATCTTGGAACAGCGCCTCATTCCAATGGAAACCAGCCGAACCTTTACCCTCAGTTTCCAGAGAAATCGCATCAGTCAAACCGCCCAAATCTTTGAACGCATCAACCGCCTTTGCACCGTTATACTGAGCCAGCGGCGTACCCGCATAATCCACCAAACCCTTAGCTTCCCAAAGATTGCCAAAGCCCAAAGCGTGTAAAAACTCGTGCTGCACAACGCTGAACAACTTCCCAGAACGCTCCAACTCGGCAATATCCGCAGCATCAAACTGCACTAAAGATTGAGCGGGCAACATACTTCCGTAGCGCATGAAATCAATTTTAGTTCGCGCTTGGGTGCCACTCGCACCGTCAATATTTGCAGTAGAAATCTTGATATTGATATCGTCAATAATCTTGCCGTCAACCACTGCACTCGGCAACCCTTTGCCAATTAATCCAGCCACGCTTTTTGCAGCGGCTTGCATAATAGCCTGTTGCGAAGCACTCAGCGGCGTTTCATATTCCAAGTCAATATTAAACGGCTCAGTGGCGGTACTCTCAAATCCAGAGAGAACGTAAGTTGCAGGATTGGCATTGCGTTGGTCAATCTTGACTATTACCTCTGCTGGTGCATTAGCTGGCAACTGCAATTTATGACTGCCTTTGCTGAAGGATTGAGTTCCCAATAATTGCCCGGAAGTTGTCAAGTAGCTGACAGATAAGTCGCCTGAAAGTACGGAAAACTTAGCACCATTTAAGTAGCGACTGTCAACCCGATAAATATCCGACGGATCGATGCTGCTAACCTGATCGATGACATCTTCGGTAGCAGACGGAATCAGTTGCGTGGCATTAGCAAGATTGTTGCTGCCTCGATCGACATTTGTTTGAGGAATTCCAGGGACTTTTACCGCAGGAGGAGTCGGATCGCCGGGTAATTGCTTGGCACTCGGATGTTGAGAAATGAAGACATCAGTAATCGTGCGCTGTCCCGGTTTAACGGTGTAAAGTTCCGGAATAGTGACTTTTGCCAACTGCACCGCAGCCGCCACATTCAGCAAACCAGATCCAGTTTGTGCGTCCCAATTCGGTCGATCGAGGTCAGTAGCAGTACGCTTGATAATGTCTATTGCCTGAGTGTAATTCAGCTTGGGATTTGCTGCTAAAACTTGGGCGATCGCATTTGTAACTTCAACAGCAGCAACCTTGGTACTCGATGTATTGTCGCTGCTACCGTTAGCGAGAATATCGAGACTATTGCCGCTACCCGAATAATCTGCCAATTTAAAGGCATTGGAGAGTGCAACAGAATCGTTAAATCGTTGACCCGCACCTACAGTAATTACGTTGTCAACTTCCTTAGATAATAAACCGAGAGCAGACATTGTGCCTGGATTATCTCCAGCCGGAACGACGATAATTACATTATTTTGATGCGCGTAGGCGATCGCGCCTCGTTCTTCTGCTGTCAGTTTGCTGCGGGGAATAACAGTTCCATCTGGCTGAGTTTCGGTGAGGTTGATGTTGATATTAACAACGGCATGGGGTTGCTTCGATACCTTAGCATCATCCACAAATTTAATCAGAGATTGTACCCACTGACTCGAATTTTCTTGAGCGCGATCGACGGGCTGCGACGGGTTATTATTAACTCCATTAACGCTTGTACCGTTGCTTAGATTTGTCGGAAGCGCTGCTACTATTGGATTTTTAGAGCTATTATCGACACTTGCTGATGGAGATGGATTATTTGTGCTATTTGCTGGTTTTTCCGCTGCGACGATCGGACTCTTTTCCTCAGCCGGATTATTGACAGTCAAGCCAGTATCAGTGATAAAACCTACCAAAGGTCGATCGGCTGGAGGAAACTCGAATGGTACTGGTTGAACAGGTTCGACTGGTTTAGGTGCAACTTTCACAACCATATCTTCCAGCCGCGAAATCAACGCCGCTGTATTATCCGACACTGGAGTCGATCGAGTTTGCTCCCTCAACTTCTCAGTCATGGCTTCCAAACGAGCGATCGAAGTGCGATCGATCGCATTCTCCTCAACAACATCAGCACTACCCAAATTACTCAAACGTTGTTTAATGCTTTCCAATCGCGCAATCCAATCAGCATTGACATCATTCTTATTTTGTGCAACTTCCTGCTTAATCGGTTCAGTCACCGCCGCAGTCGAATTATCCTCAGTTGATTTTGCAACTGTTGGAGAAATTGGCAATAACTCTTTTGGTGCAGCATCATTAACACCCCCAGTATCAGTCTGAGTAACTATCTCCTTGTTCCGCAAGTCTACAGCAGTATTCGTACCTACAACTGGCATAATATCCGCTGCTAGTGGCGGCACAACCGCTGGAGTTTCTTTATTCTCAACCGCCGTCGTCGGCTGACTTTTATTCACCGACTCTACAGGATTGGCGGCTACAATAACTTGAGGATTTTCAGTTTTCTCTACCTCAGTTACTACAGCAGGCTTCGATTCCTCTTTCGCCTTGGTTTCCGCTGGCAAAACTTCGGGATTAGTCTCTACATTTGTCAGAGTTTCCCCTGGCAAAACTTCTGGTTTTGCCTCTACTTTCGCCTGAGTTTCCGCTGGCAATACTTCCGGGTTTGCCTCTACTTTCGCCGGGGTTCCCGCTGGCAAAACTTCCGGTTTAGTCTCTACCTTCTGAATAGGTGTCGTTGCAGCAACTTCCGTCTCAACCGTAGATTTTGCTGGCGAAGTTACCGTCACTGCTACTTCAGTAACCTTATCTTGCACCTCAGTTACCACCGCCGACTTCGATTCATCTTTCGCCGGAGTTTCCGCTGGCAAAACTTCCGGTTTAGTCTCTACCTTCTGAATAGGTGTCGTTGCAGCAACTTCCGTCTCAACAGCAGATTTTGCTGGCAAAGTTGCTGTGGCTGGTGATTCAGTAACTTTATCTTTCACCTCAGTTGCTACGGGAGGAACAGGCGTTTTCTCAGTCGAATCCGCCGCAGTATCCTTGTCAGCAGTTGGTGCAATTGTCGGTTTTGTATCTACCTTGTCGCTTGTCTCAACTTGCGTCGAATCGCCACCGTTACTTGCAGAATCTTTGGCTTTCTCCTCTGTTTTTGATGGCGGAATCGAGATTGGTACAATTTCGTTTGAATTGTCAGCATCTTTGCCCGTAGTAGGGGTCGGGGCTGGAATTTCTGGAGTCTCTTTATCCCAGGGTAAACGCATCTTAACTGGAACCCAAAATATGCTACAGTTAAATCCGACTAAATTTCAATGTAGTTTGTTG
>NZ_JAUBRP010000022.1:0-36441 GCF_036701935.1 Microcoleus sp. M2_D5
CGTCCACTCATGACGGGCGGGACGCCCATCCCACAATAACAATTAAAATTGTAAGTTATTTAATTCGCGCTCCTTAGCAATTCACAGGTCTAAACCTTTTTTTGACACTCCTCGACTATCAGGTACGAGGATTCTTTCTTCGCAGGGATTCCGACGAATTTACCCTCAGAAAGCATCTTGACCGTATGCCCTACGGCTGCAAGTCCTCGAATAAGAACTACTTGTGCTGCTGCAACATCTCGGTCTGTTGTATAGCCACAATTGGAACATGAATGAATACGCTCTGACAGTTCTTTCTTGCCTGTCTCCAAACCACAACTAGGACAAATTTTGCTGGTTTTACGAGCATCTACCTTTTGAAAATACACACCGTATTTAAAACAGGTTTGCTCTCAAATCGCAAAAAAACTGTCCCCAGCTTGCATCCAAGCAGTGTTTTCCTAGCATAGCTTCAGACAAACCAACCAGGTTCAAGTCCTCGACAAAAACCATCCCCACGTCTTTGCAGAGTTGGTGAGACAATTTCCAGTGCCAATCTTTTCTACAGTTAGCGACGTACTCATGCAATTTGGCAACTTTCTTCTGGGCTTTTTTCCAATTATTTGAGCCTAACTTTTTCCTACTGACACGTTTTTGCAGCAATTTAAGCTTGCACTCTGCATCAGCAAAAAACTTTTGGCGTTTAACTAAAAGACCATTGGAAGTTGCTATGAAGTTAGTTAATCCAACATCAACGCCTAACGCTTCACCGTGTGGCATAACTGACGGTACGGAAACATCCCATTGCAGGGTTAGCATCACGTACCCACCACTTGCCTTGCGAACTATTCTCGCTTGCTTAGTATTTGCGCCATCAGGGATAGGACGCGATTGATGAAATTTAACGAACCCAATCTTAGGGAGTTTTAGTACCCCGTTGTTGACAGGATTGACACCCAGTTGCGGAAAAACAAAAGAGCGCATTGCTCCCGCTTTTTTGAAACGAGGGAAACCGTGCTTTTGCTCCCACATACTCACGAACGCTTTTTCAAGCCTTCTCAAGGTTTGCTGTAGAACCTGTACGGCGACGGCACACAAAGCAGGTATGTTTGCCCTAGCTGCGGTTAAGCTTTTGCACTGACTGGCATAAGTTGGGCGCTTTGTTTGGGCCCGAATGATGAACTCAGAACGGATAGAACAAGCGTTAACTTGGCAACTGCGAGACTGAAACCAATGCTTGCGCTCTGCTAGCGCGTAGTTATAGACGCAGCGACACTGTTCCAGCCAATCTTCAAAGAAGGCTACTTGTGCTGCGGTTGGTTTCAATTTGAACTCGTAAGTTAAGTTAAACATTTTTTCTATCCTCCTGCCCTAATTATAAGCTGTTCTCCATTTAAATTGCGTGTCAAAAATCACTCAAACTCTTGTGGGATGGGCACGCGAGCCCGTCCCGAATATGCAATTTAAACGCGCAACAGCTTAGTGTCGTGACTAAGGGCTAACTCGATTATTCACAAGTCTTAATTAAAGTCGCCCTATAAGGGCGAGGCTTGCACCCAGATCCTTGGTCAAGCAGGATTGAACCTTGGCAGTGGAGTAATTTCTGTTTCCACAGCTTGAATTGATTGTGTAGCCGCTATTTCTGCTCGATCGCTCTGAGCATCCTGACTCACAATAAATGTAGGCAGCGTTGCTGTCAAATAACCGCATAGGGCGATCGATTAGGAAGTTCGCGCTCAAACCCATAAATTCCAGCCGCGCCAATTAGAGTGACGATCGCTATCACATTACGCAACAAGAGCAAACCGCTTTAAAAACAGAGCAGGCACAATGACTCGAATCCCTGCACCGATACAAATGAGAGCTTGGATAAAACTAAGCGGTTGGGTAGCAAATAGCGGGTTTATGAAAGTCAACTGGCTAAAGAAAACTTGAAATATAAACACACAAGCCACACCGATCGCAGGAATCAAAGCAACTTCTTGAGTGCGATATTTAAAATACGCAAACAGAGATGGAATACATTGGCTAATACTCAATAAGTAAAAGGTTTCTGCGGAAACGAGGGTATGGATTGCCATTGTCCGAGCCAAATTGAGATTACCTGTGGCTTGCGAAGCCAATTCAAAAATTCCAAGTACAGCAATGAGATTGAAGATGGAAATAATCAGGATGCGCCACAGCAATTTTTTCGTTAATAGGGGTTCATTGGGACGGCAGGGCGATCGCTGCATAGTCTCAGGTAACGAGAATTTACGGCCTCTAGGCTCCCGTGCAAACACAGTGTGGTGTCGGTAAGTACGGGTAAGGCAAGCTAGTTCAACAGTTGTAATGGTTTATATACCGTTGTGGTATGTATACCATTTTGTATACCATTGTGGTATGTATTACTGAAAAACTAGAGCTTGTTAATCGCTAAAACCTTTATCAGTCAAGGGATACGGAGAGGGTGGGATTTGAACCCACGGAACCTTGCGGTTCACCTGATTTCAAGTCAGGCGCATTCGACCACTCTGCCACCTCTCCCGGCGCATAAATTTTATCATACCAGCAAATGTCTCTAACTACAAATAGCTGCAGATTCAGTGCGCCGATAAAGAATTTGTTCTCTTTCTACCGCGAAATCTTCGCCTACCCATACCAGAGACACTTCCGACACTGCTCCATTTTCCAGCAGGACGATCGAGAAATTACGCAATTTCGAGCACTCTCTCTCCACAATTCGCGGTACGCTGGCCGCATTCAAATACACCGTACCCTCTGCACTCACCTCCAGCGACTTCCGCAACTCGTGCTTTGTGTGCCGCAGTTTGTGGTGCATATGACCAAAAGTTACCAGAGGTATGTGCTTTCCTGTGGTACGAGTTCGATCGATCGCCTCCGCAAAATCCGGGTCGCCCCAATCCCCTCCCAGTGGCTTCCAATCTCGCCCGCAGGGGTCTTCAGGAGCCTCTCCTAACCCCGTCGGGCCCGTGTGACCCAAAAAAATCACATTTTCGCAATCGGCATCCGCCGCAGCAGCAGCAATGCGCCGCGCCGACTCCTCAAAACTTTCTACCCCAAACCACTCCGAGTAAAAATCCCCGTACTTCCACTCCGAACCCCCCCAAGTAAACGGGCGGCTTCCCACCACAGTTACGCCCAATTCGGGAAAATCCCGTTTCCCGTAACCGACGTGAGCTTCTCCCATTAAATCTAACTGCTGTTTTACCCAATTTTCTTGAGTGCGATCGTAAGGGCACTGACTGCGGCCCCACTCCGTCGCCGTGTACCAAGCGTCGTGGTTCCCAAACACCGCTGCTTTCGGAATGTCCAATTGGGCGATCGCCCGCACCACCTCCACCGACTCATTGCCAAAATCCCCCACAAACAGCACCAAATCAACGCCCAGATGCTTCAGGGCTTCGCCGTCTTCAGCTTCCCAGCGATCGTGAACGTCCCCAACCACCGCAATTTTGATAGATTTAGCTTTATTCATGTAATTTGTCATGTGCGATCGATCCCTAGCCCCTTCTTACTCAGCATAAGAAACAGCGACCAATTTTTGCACTCTCCCGCAGCATATTTTGGATTTTTGATTTGAGATGTGAGATTTGCTCCACTTTCTTCATCTTTTACTCCTAAGCGCAAAAATCCTCTCTCCATTGACATTGGAGGCGATTGCCCTGAAGTTAAGCCCGTTAATTACCGACTGCAACGCCCTAACACTCAACCGAGTAGGGACAGCAACCCTAGACTGAATTATTCCTCTAACTCTGGTTCCGCCTCCATTTGCTCATCTTCAATTGCAAATTCGCTGATATAGTCTCGCACAACTCGCTCGAAGAACAGAGGAGCTGGTAAACTCGACCAATCGCTGTAGTGGCCGAAACTATACCGTAGGGATTCTACCAGTGCAGCAAGGCGATCGGGCTTGTCATTTTCCTGTCGCAAGGTAACAACAATCTCAAGGGGATTAGGAGTTGGCAATTGTCCGATATAAGGTGAACGGCTTCCGATTTTGTGAACCTCTAATTCAGCTTTGTTTAAAACTTTTTCTAGGGAACCATCCTCTTTTTGGATTTTGAAAACTGTACTGATTTGGGTTTCGTCATAGGAACTCTGACCGCGCGATTCTTGATGGAGTGTTTTACGTCCTACAGACAGGTAAGCAACACAACCCGTTTGATTAATTTCGCTATTTTGCTCAGTTGGATTCAGCCGAAATAACTTCATTGCACTGGATGCCGAAGGAATTTCAAAATTTGAATTTAGTTCTTCTTTTGTTCGCGTATCTTCCAGAAAAGTTATTGCAAAATATCGTACTTTTTTCTCAATAATGCCAGGGGCGAGGTCTTGGCGAATCCGAATCAGCCGTGCGCCTTTCCACTCTTGCTCCATGTGTTCGTACAAGGGGCTTCCAGACTGCGTTTTAAAATTAATCTGATTTGCATTCATCCTCGCATCAGCAAGCCAAGGCCAAAGTTGCACGCAGTTAGAAGAATCAATCATCACTAATGGTTGATTTCCCTCGTCTACAGAATTGGAAATAATCTGCTTAACAAAGCCCATGAAACGAATCTGACGCGGCTCTTTTTTGTCAGCCAGTTTTACGGGCGAAATTTGAGAGATGAAGGCGAGCGCCTCAGAAAAATTGCTCCAAGGACTGATTTGTGAATTATTACCCTTCTCGTAGGCGCAGCACAGTTCGCACTCGCCTGTTTCCACCTTGAGGCGCATAGCAATTGGCAAAAATGTACTGCCAATATCACCGCGAACGCGACCTTTCTGTTTGCGGACGATCGTAATCCCGATAATTTCTTTGGGTCTGGCTTCTACAGGAGTATCTTTGAGCCATTTGTCAACCTTTTCCTTGACATCATCAATGCGGCCAGAATGAGCTGAAAGTAAGTCTTTTAGAGCAGCTTGCACTCGATGGGAAAAATCACTAAGTTGGAGAAGTTCTTTCTCCTTAGTTTTTTCAATCGGTAGCAGAAACTGCACGCAAGAACCGGCGATTGTAGCCAGTGCTTGACGGGATGAGGGTTTATTCACCGAATCGTCATGTTTATTGTTTGGATACCATTCCCGCGCCATTACGAGGCAAAAAGTTCGCTGTTTGCGTAAAGCAAGTTTTTTGACGATCGACTCCCAGGCTTCTATGCGGTGGCGCGATCGCTCTTTCGCTTTCAAATTTGCACCGGGCAATGACTCTTTGGGCCCGTGAGTATTTGCTGGCAAACGATTAGCCATGAGTTCGATCGTATCACCCCAGAGAACTCGAATTATCGCTTGCAGCAGTTTCACTTCGGTGTGTAATTTTTCTTGGTAAAAGACAACAAGCAACAGGTTTTCGTTAGGATATAGCCGACGCATAGCTTCCTGGTTTGCCTGAATCATCGCCTTAAGTTCGTCAGTCTGATTGAGACACTTAGAGTGAAATTTTAGGATTTTTCTACCACCCCAAATTTTCTCTAAATTCATATCGAGATGTTTAGCCAGCAAGCTGTTCAATGGATCGTCCTTCAAGCTTTCCTTAAATTTTTCCAAGTATTTGGGAGTAAAATCAGGACAGTCACCTTTTTCAAGGATTTCTAAAGCAGCACCTAACAGAGTAGGCAAATTAATCATGCGCGAGGCTGTATTGTCTTTTTTGTGACTTGTGCCTTTGATTTTTACTTCCGAGTAATTATCGAAAGGTTTGAAGCCGAGCAGGTTCAGAATTTCAGCAATCTTTTCAAAAGCTTCTAACTTATCAATCTCCGGTACGCCTGCCTCAATCCCATGTTTCCCTTCTTGCAATCCGTTGCGGTAAGTTAACACTACTTGACAGCTTTCTGTTGAAGCTTTCCCCAATGTAATTTGAGAACCATCAATATTTTGATTATCAGATGTTTTCATCGGGAGTTTTAGCTTGCCGCGCAATGCTTCAAAATCTTTATCGATCGCCCAAAACCAATTTTTCTTTTTGTTCGGTTGATTTTTCTCCGGTTTTTCGGCATCGGAAAGCACCGTGTAGCGAAAGGCGCGATCGCCATAGTCATCAGAAAAGACAAAGCCGCTAATATTTGCTGAGTTATATTGTGCGGGTTTTAAGTCACTTAACCAGCGGCGTTTGGAAACATCTATCTTCAATAAAGGCTGGTGCAAAGAAGGATAGGTTACGACTTCTAAGCGTACCACAAGACTGAATTTTCCTGTGTGTTTGGGTAGAGTAATGGGATCGGTAATTAATTCTGCCATCCCAGTTGTGAGGCTACCACTGCTGGAAATAACCCGCTTCATTGTTCCTAGCCCCTGAAAAATCTCTTTTCCGGCGATCGCACGAACTGCATAATCGACTAACGCGCGATAATCATAATTGTTGCTGTGTTTTGTAGTTCCTGTATTTGGATTCCATTTCCAAGGTAAAACTTGAGACTCAGACGGAGTAATTGTTAACAACTCCTTTCGATCGTGCAAATCTTCCAAACGGTCGATAACTTCCACTTGCCCATCTTCTTTTTCTGCAAAAGGTTTTAGGAAATTTGTTATCCACTCGTTGATAATTGGGCGTAACGCTTTCTGGATATCTTGTGTACTTTCGGAATTTAAGTAAGCAAATGGTTCCGGCTCATTTACACTTTTAGAATTCAACGAATAGTTCCTCAAACCTACATTTGACTGAATCCGTGCGGCACTGTCAAGTCGTACTTCTAACAAACCTCGCAGCGAGGCATAAGGGAGATTTTTGATGGCTGAATCGCCCTTGCAAGCAGCTTTTTGGATAGTTGAAAGCTCATATAAAGCAGATTTTGTCCAAGCTAGGGTCAAGCCTTTGACTGTTACTGGCTCGATATTATCTGGCACGGTAAAAGCTAGGGTAATTTCTTTCAGACTCTTATTCGCAAGAGGAATGTAAAGAGTGTCTAAAACCACAGTAGCTTCAGTTTCTTCGTCATCATCGGATTCGATTTCGTCAAAAATGTCGTCGTTCATGGTTGCATCTCCAATAATAGTCGTTTCCTTTATAGTCTTGGACGCATGGGGGCCAGAAACCGGGTTTTTTTACGAAAATATTTCGTTACAGCCCGTAGATTCGGTAAAAAACCCGGTTTCTTTGGTCTGAATGCGTCCAGGAGTGCTTTACTTCGCCGTCATAATCGAATTCAATTTTGTCAACAGTTTCGCTGTTCATAATTACATCTCCAATAAAGGCGAAAAATCATTAAAATCGTCTTCTTCCTCTGTAAAACCTTCTGAATCGCGTAAACTTTCCGGGTAAACTATGCCCTCAATACGTTGCAGGGGATCGAGAAATGCACCGTAAAGTTCTTGATAAATTTCTCGAATCACTGGATCGGGATGCTTGACGCATTCTTCTAAAATAATTCGCATCTGAACTAGCATACTGTCCCGCCCGGAGTCAGGTTCATTTTTAGTAGATTTAATTGCCCAAGCTGCATCGACAAAGTAAACTTGTACTGCACACCCATTTCGCATCCCGCGCCCAATTGTTTGCAAAATCCCAACCATCTGATTGGCCGTAAACGGTTTAAATAAATCTTCACCCAAACGGCTAGCCATTAGAGGTTCGCGTAACAGCCGATTAGCCGTTTTCCAGAGTTGTTTTCTCGACTGTTTCCAAGCATTAGAAATTGCTGACAAGTCTTCTGCTTCAGTAAAAACTCGACTGTCAAATTCTTGGGTAGCTTTTCCGGCTAGACTGTACAAAAGTTGTGTATCGTCAGTCGTGGGGTGGGGACGGGTGAGGAAATAAATTGTACCAATGGCTGCATCGAGTTGCCTATCTCCTTTGGTGAAAACAATATTTACGCCTCTACCAATTGCCAACAGCGGAAAAATGATAATATCGCAAGTTTCATCATCTCCTAAAGCCTCGCACTGAGCCCTTGTGACGAAATCAGTGGGTTGCTCTCCGTTATCGAGAAAATTAACAACTGCTTTGGTTCTTTTGCCGATTTCTGGATGGTAATCGTTGATAAATTTCTTAACGTTCCGAGCTTGTTCGTAGCTGTTAACAATTAAGGCAGCTTTGCGGTAAATACCATGTTGCACGTCAAAGTTGAGGATGGATTTGTAAATTTCAGATTTCTTGGTTCCTCCTTGCACCAGCGCGTCTACCATTTTTTTTAAATTGCGATCGCGCAGTTCGACGGCACCACTATATCGGAGAGGTTCATCACGCTGTTCGCGATCGGGCAGCCATTTGAAGCGGTAAATACTCTTTTTTGGATCGCGTTCTGTTTGCCGGGGTTTCAGCAGATAATCCGGCCCAGAGTTAATGTGATAAGCAGGACTTGCTTCGAGAAATGAGGTAGCGGAAGTCATTAAAACTGCCGGCCCTGTAAGTTCGCCATCTGCCTCAAATAACTGATGAAAACGGTGCATTAACATCCGAGGCGCGCCCACAAAAATGATATAAGACAGTTCCACATTTCGGGCTTGACTTCGAGTAGTTTGTGCCGATTCACAACTGTATTTTACCCCAGAAAAAGACCCTAAAATATTCTCAGGAATCAGTTGTCGCAGTTCCGGTGTTGCCGTTGATTCGACAATCGGTTCCCGAAGCAGTCCTTCTGCTACCATTGTTCTAGTTTGCGGTACGATCCGCTGGTAGCCTAAAATCACAAAAGTAACGCAAACAAGTAAGGTAATCGTATCCTGAGCTTCGCCTGATGCAGTGGCATCCTTAAAACACAAAGGCAAAAACAATTCGGCAATTTCTTTGACTATTTTATCGCGCCGTTCGATCAGATTCTCCGCTAAATAACGGCGAAAATAAAGAATCTGAGTTTCCCACTGCTGTTTGAGGGTGGATCGGTTGATTCCCAGGCTTTGAGCGCAGAAATCCAGGTTGAGCCGATCGTGCGGTTCAATGCCCGTGCGATCGTAAAAAGCATGGTAAGCAGCCGTTTCCCAGAATTGAGTTAAGGCTCGACTTTTGCTAAATCCCTGTTTGACTTCTACCTCGTCAAGGCGATCGCGTTTAGAAGTTTTCTCATAGCCATCCAACAAATCGCTGACTATTCTCAGAACGGTTAATAACTGATTCTCGTAGCGTTGGCTCACTCGCGATGAGGGCATATTTTGAACGGCAGTAATTAATGATGTATTGCGATCGCCAAATTCCGATAAATTGCGGCTGTAAAGTTCTACATTGCGGTCGAACAATCGATAGTTTTCTCCGCGAGCAAAAGGATTGTGAATTTGCTCTTGAATGGCTAAATGGATAGATTCTTTCGCCCCGGAAAGTTTTAAAGTTGCTGCACCGTAAGCATCCAGATTTGATTGCACCATATCTGCTTCGTCAAAAACTGCGACATCAAATGTCCGGGCAATTAATTCAAAATAACGAATGCGATCGCGAATAGCATGAGGTGGAACTTCAGTATCCATTGAAAGAACGTGGCCGACCCAAATATCGGCATCTAGCAAATCGCGGGGTGCTTTGTGGCGGCCGCACATCGTCCAAACCGGACAAAGATACTTTTTCATCTGCCCTTTTTTGCCACCGCTTTGTAAAATTTCGTTGCAGGGTGCATAACTAAATCCCCACATCGAAGTATCAGCAGTAGAAAACGCAGGTAAGACGCAATTTAAGCCAAAAACTTCTGCCTGTTCCAAACTATAGCCAAAGCCGCCATTTCCCCCTGATGCTGCGATCGCCTCGGCAATATTGTTAGCGTGTCGGCGGCGAGTTCCATCGCTTTGACCGACTAGCATTCCCACTTTAATTTCGTGAAATGCCAGTTCTGCCATGTACTGTCTGGCAACTTCAATGGAGGGAAACACAAACATCGCTTTATAACCGCGTTTTCCCAACCACACAGCTATCAATACGAGCAAAGTTGTTTTGCCCGATCCGGGCAGTCCAATTAAGTGCTTGATGCCTTCTAATTCGATGACTGTTTCTTCCCGCAAACCCTTACCAATTTCTGGCACCTTAAGTGCAAAATGTTCAAACCGTTGTACCCAGCTACCCCGTCTTTTTTCAGGGTGATTTGCTTCGCGTTCATCCATCTCAACTGCTAACTCGTACAGTTCCGCAAGGGGAATGCGGATTTTTGCTTTCGGGGCGCGATCGAGGGAATGAGTGCGGCGCGGTGCAAGCGGGGCTGCGATCGGCCCAATTGGCACTCTCGCGGCTGTTGTTTCTTCACCTAAAGCAACGGCCATTGGCTGGCGGGGATCGGCAAAGGTGGCGCTGTAAAATTGGTGTGCCAAAGGCTGGCCCAGAATTTGACGTGCTTGGGCAATTAAAGGGTCTTCTAGGGGGTCTGTGCGTTCAAAGTGAAGTGTTTCTAAGTTAATTTTATAGGTTCCTTGAGTTTTGTTGCGGTAGTGGCGATCGTTATAAATAGCAACTGCGTGTTTCACTGACTGTTCTGTCACGTAAGCCAGCGACATCAGGCGCATATTGAAAATGGCTTGGCGGGCTTTTGCCAACGCGGGTGCATCGATGATACTCGCCATTCCCGATATCGTTAAAGGGGCATATTCTAGGGAATTAGTCTCGATAAATTCTGCCATCAAGACACACAGCCAGCAAATGCGATCTATTCCCGTCCAGAAATCCGGTTTAATTCTCATATTTGATTGCCTTTAACAACTGAATGACTTGTGAAACAGACATAATTTCGAGAGTAGCAGGCTTGTCTTTTTTATCGATCGCTGACCGGAAAGTAGAGAGGTAATCTGGCCGCTCCTCAATTAATTGGTCGCTGACGGCAATGATGCGGCGGCGGTAGTGCTCCAGCCCTCCGATGCCAGTGCGGTTGAGGCGCAAAGCAAGGGAGACAGGACTGGTGTATGACTTAGCATCAATGCCGATATTGCGACCGTTAATTGCTACATCGCATAGGTCTGATTCTGGGTAAAGTTCGGCATCTAGTCCGTTTTTTATGGCTGCATCAAAAATTGCTAATTCGTCGATCGCCGGCCCAGTCCAATAGGTTAAAATTTGCGGTTGGGCAATCAGCAATCGGTCTTGGTTTGGGTCTAATTTCTCCGAAACTTTTGCTGTTGAGGAGTTGTGACCGAGGCATTGGCGAATCGGACATCGCCCATCGGAAAAAAGTTCTTGATCGGGATAGGGGCGCATCAGCGTACCGCAATACGCGCAGCGATGAGCGTGTCCGTCAATTAACCAGATATCCGGCACGCTATCAAAAAAGGTGTCAACAATCATTCCCTGTAAAGGGGTTAAATCGTTGTCACGTAAATACTCTAAGAGTTGGTGTTCTCCGATGAGCGATCGGCTGCCAAATAGCGATCGCAAAGCCGTATAAGCTTTGTGCTGGCGGCGAATTCCCAATCGTTCAGTTGCGTCGCGCAACCGTTGGTACAGGCGGTGTTCGATGATATTATCTTCGCCAAAAGTACCTTTACTGTTGGCAATTACTGCACAATCTTGGGTTGGTACTCGCAAGTCTGGATCGATGAGAATTACTTGACCAGAGTCAAAATCGGCGTGACAAAAAATATCTAATTCCCACTTATTGAGGGGATATCTAGCACGTTCCAAAACCGTATGCACGCAAGCGGCGCGATCGCTTTGTCCGGATTCGATATACAGCCTACCCAACTTGCACATAGCCCGATAAAGTTCCGATGGCATAGTATCGTCTTGGCGAACGATGTCTCGATTGAGAATTCTTGTGTACTGTCGCAGAATTCCCTGGGCCAGCAATATAACAGTATCTTCAGCGAGATCGATCGTGCTGGCGTGTCCTGTGGGTAATGGCAATGTCGCTGTTTGCATTTGCGGCAACCAGCTTGGGTCTTGACCATCAGCCTCGGCAAGAATTTGTTGCTCCAATGTTGCGTCCGGGAATGAGGGTAAAACTTGAGCGATCGCGGCCAGTGTCCAGCCTTTCTTGAGCAAAAGTGCTGTTCCCAGTCCTTCTAAAATCTGCCGAAACCGAAATTCTTGACCTTTCGGCTGTGACAGGAGTTGCTTGGATCTCCACGATCGCACAGTTCGTAAGGCTGGTGGTTCCACAGATAGCCCAAGCTGCTCAATCCGTCGTTTTAGTTCTTTTGTCAGAAACTCAGCAGTTCCCTCCCACTGGCGATCGTCTTCAAAGTACATAGATGTATAAAACCAACCTATTTACATTTTATGCTGATTACAGTAAACGATGTAAATAAAGGATGTCAAGAGAAACTACTCAAAATACTCGTGGCTCAAGGTAGTCATTTACCTGTGAATATCTTGCTGGATAAAGCTTTCAGTCTAATTAGAGTCAGGTAAAAACTTAGCTGAGTCCACTCTTGGATCGCAAAATCTTGCTCCCACTGCCAGTCAGTCGGTTAACCTATGGCAAATTTTATACCTCTGGCCCAACTGCCCACCGTTTTTGGTGAATTCAACTATAATTCAAAATACACTTGAGTCCAGCCCGCACCTTCCCCGGAATATTCTAACTGTGTTTACCACCGCACCTGCTCCGAACTTTACTAAAACCCGACTGCCCCACGACTTGTTTGCAGCCATTAACGCCCTCAAACAAGAGTTGAACGCTGTCATTCTCGCCCACTATTACCAAGACTCCGAGATTCAAGACATCGCAGACTTCATTGGCGACTCCCTAGAACTTGCCCGCAAAGCCGCCAACACCAGCGCCGATGTCATAGTTTTTGCCGGAGTTCATTTCATGGCCGAAACTGCAAAAATTCTCAATCCCGACAAATTAGTATTGTTGCCAGACTTAAATGCTGGGTGTTCCCTCGCCGACAGTTGCCCTCCCGAAGCCTTTGCAGCTTTCAAAGCGGCTCGACCCGGACATTTGGTAATTTCCTACATTAATTGTACCGCCGCAATTAAGGCAATGAGCGATATAATTTGCACCAGCTCTAACGCGGTTAAAATTGTCAACCAAATTCCCGAAAATCAGCCGATTATTTTTGGGCCAGATCGCAATCTCGGCCGCTACGTCATGGAACAAACAGGCAGAAACATGGAGATTTGGCAAGGAGCTTGCATCGTCCACGAAAACTTCTCAGAAAAAAAGATAGTTCAACTCAAAATCGAAAATCCCGAAGCCGAAATAATTGCCCACCCAGAATGCGAACCTCCCGTGCTGCGCCACGCCAATTACATCGGCTCCACCACTGCTTTGCTCAAATATTCTCAAGCTAGTTCCAGCCAAGCTTTTATTGTCGCGACTGAACCGGGAATCATTCACCAAATGCAAAAGCAAGCTCCGCACAAACGCTTCATTCCCGCTCCTTCAACTAATAATAACTGCGCTTGCAACGAATGCCCGCACATGAGATTAAATACCTTGGAAAAATTGTATCTAGCTCTGAAAAATCAAACCCCTGAAATTACCATGCCCCTAGATATTCAACTAGCAGCCTTGCAGCCGATCCAGCGAATGCTAGAAATGAGCTAACCCCTGGCTATTTTTCAGTAAATACATTGTATGCTGGGTTGGGCGCGGCGATTAAATTAAGTCCTGCCCTAACCCGCCAAGATCGATCGGTATTCGTGAAGCAGTGGTTAACTCTTTCCCTTCCTCTGCTGTTCATTACTTGAAAACTCATCAACAATAAATGATACCAGAAAAACTGATTGTTTTCACCCGCTATCCCGAACCGGGAACAACCAAAACTCGACTAATTCCGGTGCTGGGAAAAACAGGCGCTGCTAACCTCCACCGCTTGATGGCCCAACGGACGATCGCCTGCGCGCTCTCTCTCCAAAAATCCCGCCGATTATCGGTAGAAATTCACCGATCCGGCGGCAGCCAACAACTGATGCAAGAGTGGTTGGGAAGTGATATTTTTTGTAAAAATCAAATAGACGGTGATTTGGGCGCCAGAATGACAGCAGCGTTTCAAAAGTCTTTTAATTCAGGGGTTGAGAAAACTGCAATTATCGGCACTGATTGTCCCGATCTGAAACCAGAAATCATGGCACAAGCTTTTGAGGAATTGAGCAAGAACGATTTAGTTTTGGGCCCGGCAAAAGACGGAGGTTATTATCTGATCGGGCTGCGGCGAGCGATACCGGAATTGTTCGGTGGCATTGACTGGGGAAGCAGTGAAGTATTTGCTTGTACGCGGGCGATCGCCCAAAAGCTAGACCTCAATATTGCTTATCTTCCCACTCTTGCAGATATCGATCGACCAGAAGACCTCCTCGGTTTAGATATTAATATTTTGAAATAACTAAACTATATTAAATCTGTTTCAAGTATTAGTAATTGTCATATTTAATTGGATGAAACTACTTGATTGTGAAACCATAAGGTCATAATATAGTAAGTGTATTTGTCTAACCAAATGCTGAATGTCAGTAGTGGTTAGACAGCGCTTGGGACAATAGTCCCAGGCGCGAGAAAAAACCAAAAATGAGCAACTAAATTAGCAACTAACAGCTCAGCTTTGTACGAAACCCGCCCTGCCACAGGAAAGCCCAATGTAGGCGGACTCCCGGCGTAAGAAATGAGCTACTAACAGATAAGCGTTTGTACAAAACTCGCCCTCCCAGGTTAATGGCCAATGTAGGGGCGCTCCTGGCGTAAGAAATTGGTCAAATAACAGATAAGCTTGGTACAAAACCCCTCTCTCACGGGGTGCTTAATTCTGTATGTCGCCAGAAAATCCCAATCTCAAAATTTCCATTATCATTCCCGTCTTAAACGAAGCACCTACAATAGCCCCAGTCATCTCCACCGCCCTTGAGGCAAAAAATGTCGAAATAATTGTCGCCGACGGCGGCAGCAGCGACGGTACTGCAGATATAGCAAAATCTTTGGGCGTCCGAGTTATCTCCACCGCCCCAGGCCGCGCCACCCAAATGAATGCAGGTGCCGCCGCCGCTACTGGAGAGATATTGCTGTTTCTCCACGCAGACACTCTGTTGCCTCGCGGCTACGACGATAGCGCGCGTCGGGTACTAGCTAACCCGTCTGCTGTAGCGGGGGCCTTTCAACTCCAGATTGACGCCCGCAGTCTCAGCCTCCGGCTGGTAGAAACAGGGGTAAACTGCCGATCGAAGTTTCTGCAAATGCCCTACGGCGATCAAGCCATTTTCCTAAACGCAGCTACTTTTGACAAAATTGGCGGTTTTCCCGACTTGCCGCTGATGGAAGACTTTGAATTCGTGCGCCGATTGAAAAAACAAGGTCGCATTGAAATAGTACCCCAGCCAGTGCTGACCTCCGCCCGCCGCTGGCGGCAGCTTGGGGTGATCGAAACCACCGCCATCAATCAAATAGTAATCATCGCTTATTTCCTGGGAGTGTCGCCCGATCGACTCGCTTTCTGGTATAAGAGGCAAAAGAAAAATTCTTCCAAAAACTAAAGAATAGTGAACTTTTCTAAAGCTCGCCGTTAATTATGTAAATAGGAAACACGTCCCTGCGTAAAATATGACTTGAACGCCTCAACTTTTACGCACAGCGAGGACACACAGAATATGGCAGATCCCAGAGATGCAGAGCTTATTAAACCCTTTAACGGCGACCCCTTCACGGGTCATCTAGCCACCCCCATCAGTGCTTCTGATTTCACAAAAGCATTTATTGGGAACTTGCCGGCCTACCGCAAAGGACTCTCACCCCTAGTTCGAGGTCTAGAAATCGGTTTGGCACATGGTTATTTCCTCGTCGGCCCTGAAATCGTCTTCGGGCCCCTGCGGGATTATCCAGAAGCAGCTAATCTCGGCGGATTAATTACAGCCCTCGTATTAGTTCTGCTTGGCACAGCAGGTATGTCTGCCTACGGTTGGGTCTCTTTCAAGCAAGACAACACCAGCTACCCTAGCGCTAATCCCATGACTCCCGATTCCCTCAGAAATGCTGAAGGCTGGAGCCAGTTTACCGCTGGTTTCTTCATTGGTGGAATGGGTGGTGTCTTTGCTGCCTACTTCTTACTCGAAAACTTTAACGGCGTTGATGCCATTTTCCGGGGTTTAGTCAACAATTAGACTCGACTCCCACATATCCCTGTTGGAACACACTAACTTTAGTTTGGAGAATTTGATATGACAGGTTCCTACGCTGCCTCTTTCTTGCCTTGGATTTTGATTCCCCTAATTACCTGGGTGATGCCAGTTGTGGTAATGGGTTTGTTGTTTATCTACATTGAAAGCGACGCCTGATCCTTACCTCTCAAGTAAGACCTAAGTTGGAAAGCCGAAGTAATAACACGATTGACGAACAATTGCTCTGATATTTCTAGATAAATCTAGGGAAAATCAGCAAAAATTGTTTTGAGATTGCTGGCTCTCCAAAAACTTAGTTTCTTTACACCCATCCCCAGAATTTATCTGTGGAGCAATCTTTCAGTTTTCTTCCTTCAAAACTCATAATTGCAAAAAAATCCTCCGCCTGCCGGCAGAGGATTTTTTTACCAAGAAGACAAATCATGCGCTCAGAGGACACAAATTGCCAAATTCTAAGCCACAATTGTTATGGAAACCTACTAATGAGGAGACAGCGATGCAATTTTTTCCCGCACGCCGCATCTTAGCTCCATTCCTGATCTCGGTACTGCTGCTGGTGACTGCCTGCGGCCAAACCCAAGCCCCATCACGCTGGGACAAAGCCCAGGAGGAAAGCACCCAAAAACCTGGTAAAGCACAGCAGACAACTGCTGACAAATCAACGGCTAGTAATCAAAACCTGCCCAAAAAGGCAGTTGCAGGCGGTAAGTTAAATAAATACTTCCCGTCTTCTGGGAGTGGATTCGATCGCGTTTTTGCTCAAGAAAAATCCGGTTTTGCTGAAGCTAAGTTGAACAAAGACGGTAAAAATGTCGCGGTTCTCTCGATTAACGACATCGCCGGCAACCCCAGCGCAGGTGCAAAATTCCAGCAAAGTACCAAGAAAATAGGCGGCTATCCCGCAGTGAATCAAGGTGCTAATATCACTGCTGTTTTAGTGGCAAATCGCTATCAGGTGAAAGTTCAATCCCGGACTTCCTCTTTTACCCCTAGCGATAGGGAAGCTTGGCTGTCAAAATTTAACCTGGGCGGTCTCGCCCGCCTCAAGTAGCAATGTCTTTTGTCCAACTCAGCGCCCGACTCAAGTCTGGCGCTATCAGAACTAAGTCTGCCACTATGAGACTGTGAAGTTTTGCAATCTGCCAAAAGTAATACCTTTGATTTTCGTTTCAGCATAAGGAGTTTTTTGTGAGCAAAACAGTCTTTGAATTAGTCGATCAATTGCCTCAAGACAACATGACTGTCAAAGCCCTGCGAGCGCTTGACTTTGTGGTTCCCGGCGAGTGGAACAATTTAGTTGGCTTTGAAAATACCATTCGCACCGTTACTGGCGAAACAGACGAAGAACTGATCCAGCAAATTGGCGAGCGCGCCATCTACCTGTACAACGATAAATCTCAGGGCTACCAGCGCGCTCTCTGGCTCTACCAAACTATTGACAACGCCGACAAGGCTTTGGGTACTGCCGCCCTCGCTAACAAAGTCTCCCAAAATGTGCCGTTTTTGTCCCTTCTGGGCAATCTCACTCCCAAGCCGGAAAAAGCTCAAACGATCGACCTTTCTCTGAAGTTAGTCACTGAGTTGCTCGCTTTTTGCCAAATCAACGGTATTCCCGGCGACAGCATCGGCGATTTTGCCGCTTCCTTGGGCGACTACGGCGGCGAATCCTTGATGCGGATGGCTGCTTTGGTTTGCTTTGATGGTTTGATTCCCCTGGGCCCAGACTTTATCATGGCAACTCAGTCTTGGATTCAGAGGCTCTCCCCCAGCGATTTGCAAGATAATTCGGCCTTTAAGTCGATCGGGGGCATGATTCCTGGGGGTTCTCCCGCAGGCCAACTCGGCTTTATCGGCGAAAGTTTTAACTCGGTTTCTGGCTGGATGAGCTCTTTTGTGAGCGATCGAGGTTTGACTCCCCAAAACGTACTCGGCCACTTGCAGAATTTTGTAGACATTTCTGCAGACAAGGTGGACTACGTGGGCGCATTCCTCGACATGACTACCAACTACTACGAACACACGGGTGTTCAAACTCTCGCCCGCCGTTTGATTGAACGAGCTGTCGCTGAGATTTAGAATAACCAAAGGAGTTGTGATCTTGGCGGACGATCGCCCTGTCAGAGTGTTTTGAGTTCAAATTTTTTTGACTGGCCATTCTCTCAGGTTGGTTTTGGATAAAATGTGTGTGCGCTCAAGAAAGCCGATCGCCCCCACCTGCACTCACAACTCCTTTTACCGATCACTTTTAACAGGAAGCGTTAATGCCAGAAGAACCCCAAAATCCTACCGCTGGAGAATCGGAAACTCCCAGTGCTTCGATCGAGCACGCCCCGAGTACCGACACAGCCGAGACAACCGACTTTCCCAGCACTGACAAGCCTCAGCCGACTGCTAAAAAACCCGCAGCCAAGAAAGAACCGAAAAATCCTACCGCTGGCGAATCCGAAACTCCCAGTGCTGCGATCGATCGCGATCCGAGTACCGACGAACCCGACACCAGCGACTTACCCAGCACTGACAAGCCCCAGGCGGCTGCTAAAAAGCCCGCAGCCAAAGCCGAAGGCGACAAGCCCCCAGCTAAAGCTAAAAAGGAAAAAGCACCTGCGGTTGAAGACAAGCCCTTTGCGGAATTTATTCAACAAGATTATTTGCCCGCTTTGCAAACTGCTTTGACTAAGCAGGGCGTTAAGGATTTAGAGGTGAGTTTGGCCAAGCAAAAACTCCCACTTGCGGGCATGAGTTCCGCCGGAGATTGCTGGCAGGTAATTGGCAAATTCCAAGAAGGTCAGCGCCAATTTAACCTGTATTTTCCTCAAGAAAATATTCAAAGTCAAAGGGCGTTTTCCTGCGCTGAAAATAATACCAAAACAAGCACTTTAGAGCCTTTTTTGATAGATGAGCGCAAGGTAACACTAGACCTCATGGTGTTTGGCGTCGTCCAGCGGCTTAACGCTCAAAAATGGCTAAATCTTAATTAGTCATTAGTCATTAGTCCTTAGTTATTAGTCCTTAGTGGCTTGTCTTCGGGTACTTACTAATGAGTGTCAGGGCGGGTGAATTTGAATATAAACTTTACCCCTCGCCCAATCTCTAATTTTGCCCCGACTGACTCAGAAGTGAGAAGTCATAGCTAATGACTAATGACTATTGGCTAATGACAAATTTTCTTCGGATTTTGTCAAAAAATTGCGAGCTTTCATAATCCCATAAAGGTTAACATCGGTTTCTAACAAACAAGCATGACCGCTGTTAGCCAGCAGCACCATTTCAGCATTGGGAATTACCTTGACTAAAAGCTTCGCTTCTACTACCGAAGGCAGAAGCCGATCTGCACCGCTAGCAATTACTAGCGTCGGCTGTTTGATGCCGCGCAACTGATTTTCGTCAACATTAAACGATCGCACTAACGCCAATCTCCACACAGACGTATTTTGCGGTACTGCTTGCATCGCTTCTAGCAAAGCTCGCCGCTCGTCGCGCCCAATCTTTCCTAATGATGCTAATATCGGCAATAAACCGATTACCGACAGCGGATAAAGGTTGGCCGGCAGCCACTGAGTCAGGTACGATCCCCACTGCACCCAAGGCTGCTGTCGGAATGAAGAAGCTGGATTGACTAATATTAATCGATCGCACAATTGAGGAGCTTCTAAAACAGTTTTCATCGCTAAACAGCCCCCAAATGACTCGCCGCACAGATAAACCGGCCGCTTCGGCTTTCCCGCTTGCTTTTCTGCTTCAATTAAGGCAATCGTTTCGCTAACCAGTACCTCCCAACTAGCCATATCGTTAGCCGGTACAGTTAAGCAGCGAATGTCGAAATGATTTGCTAATTTAGCAATTTGCGACCGCAGCAGCAAACCGCTGCCATCCATACCGGGCAGAAATACAAATAAAGGGCGATCTGGTTTCGGCGGTTTGGGCGTTAGGAAACGAATCTTGTTGTTAGCATTTGCCATGATTCAAGTCAATCGATTTTAGATTTTAGATTGTAGATTAAAGAATTGGAAATGTGACACCAGCCAATAATCAACAGTCAACAGCCAACAAAGTTACAAACAACGTTGTTGGAGTAATTCTGCAATTTCTCCCTGACAGTGGTTCGTGAGTTCAGCCACAACAGCTTTGGCTTTTTTGCCTTGATATTGCTGCTGTCTCTCGACAGTAATCCAGTAAGGCCGGCCGATTAAAACATTAACTCGCTGATAAATTATCACAGGATGCCACCCAGATCGATCGAACAGCGGTTCCGAAGGATCGAACAAACTCAACAACTTGAGCGGTACACCGGATTTTACTGAGTGTTCCTCAAAAGAACTAATCGCCACCGGCAAAACTGCCAAATCCCGCACCGGAGCCCGCAAAGCCAAATGAGCAAATCCCCGCTGAAACTTCCCCACAGTATTCGGCCCAGTCAGCTTCACCATCGGTTCTGCACCCTCTGGAAACACCCCCACCATCTCCCCGCTTTGCAGCAGCGCTGTCGCTTGAGAGAAAAAATGCTGCTGTCGGTGCTCCGGTGCTTCCAAGGGGAAAGCGCCGAAAGTTGTGACAAGTTCCCGAATCACCGGGACTTGACCCATGTAATGATGACAAGCAAAGCGGATCGATCGACCCAAAGCCGCCGTCAGCAGCACAGGATCTAAGAAACTGCGGTGATTGCTCACCACCAGCACCGGACTCTCTTGGGGAATCCGGTCTTCGCGGTACATAAACATCTGCGTTCCCAAACCAGCCAGGAAACAGCGCGAAATCAGCAATTTGCTCTCTGAAAACATGGGCCAAAAGACAGGTGCGACGCTATAAAGGTTGATTCCATCCTCATGTAAGTTAACATTTCTTTACGAGATTTGCGATCGGTCAAAAAGTATACTTTCCCCTTGTGCCTTTCTCTCATAGTTCGCGATCGCACGGGGGAGCCAGAAACCGGGTTTTTTGCCAAAACACACAGGTTACGCCACCAAAACAGTAAAAAACCCGGTTTCTTTGTCGGAGTGCGTAACTCTAATTTCGGTAAAATTTCCCAGTCAGTCGATCGATTTTAGATTTTAGATTTACTTTACAGATGAATCAGGGAGCTTCTTGAACTTGGGTCTAAAATTTTTGGCCCTCCACTCAAGGCCCTGCGGGGGCTTGTCTCTGTTTTTGGGATCGGGTCAGAAACAAAAATTCGTAAAGTGTTGTTGCAAACTTCTATAAAAATGTTTAAAACAGCCCTAAAACCAGGTTGCTGCAGCTAAACTTAGGAATTTACAGTGAAGCATTGACGCATTGTCATAGTATTTTTTCACAAGTCGTAATAGCAATCTCGCGAGGCATCAAATGAATAACATCCAAAACTATCGCCTTAGATGTACGCTCACCTTTGGCGACATTTACGGTCAAATCATTGTTTGGCTGATAGTCATCTTCCTAAGTCTAGCGTCGGCACTCGCCTTGTGGAGTAGCGCCCGCCAAATCTACGCCTTGGCTACCGTCGGCTTGATTTTAGTGCTGTCTCTGCCCTTCTTGCTGTTTGCTTTCGTTACAACTCTGCTAAATAACATTGAAGTGCTTGCTGTAGAACCCGGTACGGAACCTCAACCTTCTGCAACGGGAAATCAGTCGCTTCAGAACCCTGCCGAAAGTGCCGGCTAGTCCAATTTGAAATTTTAACTTTGGATTTTCCATTCAAATCAAAAGTTAAAAAACTTCCTGCTCTTTTGGTAGGAAGTTTTTTTTGCGTCACCATAAATTGAGCAGAACACTCAAAATAATTCAAAAAGATGCTAGAACACGACGTAATCATTGTAGGCGGCGGTTTAGCAGGTTGCCGCGCCGCAGTAGAAATTGCTCGGACTGACCCCAGTTTAAAGGTAGCTGTCGTCGCGAAAACTCACCCGATTCGATCGCACTCCGTCGCAGCCCAAGGCGGGATGGCCTCCAGCCTCCAAAATGTCGATCCCGAAGACAGTTGGAAAGCCCACGCCTTCGACACAGTAAAAGGTTCAGACTATTTAGCCGACCAAGACGCGGTAGAAATCCTCACCCGCGAAGCCCCTGGTGTAGTCATAGATTTAGAACACATGGGAGTCCTCTTCTCCCGCCTCCCAGACGGCAGAATTGCCCAGCGCGCTTTCGGCGGACATTCCCACCGCCGTACCTGCTACGCCGCCGACAAAACCGGTCACGCCATCCTCCACGAATTAGTCAACAATCTGCGCCGCTGCGGAGTTCACATCTATCAGGAGTGGTATGTCACCCGCCTGATTTTGGAAGAAGGCCAAGCCAAGGGGGTAGTTATGTACAGCCTTCTAGACGGTCAAATTGAGGTTGTCCGTGCTAAGGCGGTGATGTTTGCTACGGGGGGTTACGGTCGAGTTTACAATACCACGTCGAACGATTACGCCTCGACGGGAGACGGTTTGGCGATGACTGCTATGGCGGGATTGCCGCTGGAAGATATGGAATTCGTGCAGTTTCACCCGACGGGTTTGTATCCCGTGGGAGTGTTGATTTCCGAGGCTGTGCGGGGCGAAGGCGCTTATTTGATTAATTCAGAGGGCGATCGATTTATGGCAAATTATGCCCCGTCGCGGATGGAATTAGCGCCTAGGGATATCACCTCGCGGTCAATTTCCATAGAAATTCGCGCTGGCCGAGGGATTAATGTTGATGGTAGTGCCGGCGGCCCCTTTATCTACCTCGATTTGCGGCACATGGGACGCGAAAAAATTATGAGCAAAATTCCTTTTGCTTGGGAAGAAGCCCACCGTTTGTTAGGAATTGATGCGGTAAATCAGCCGATGCCCGTGCGCCCTACCGTTCACTATTCAATGGGGGGAATTCCTACTAATGTTAGCGGGCAAGTTCGCAGCAGTCCTGACAGTTTAGTAGACGGTTTCTTTGCAGCAGGCGAAGCAGCTTGCGTGTCGGTTCACGGCGCAAACCGTTTGGGCAGCAATTCGCTGTTGGAATGCGTCGTTTACGGCAAAGTTACTGGCGCAACCATAGCACAATTCGTGCAAAATCGCAAATTGCCTGCGGTAGACGAACAGCGTTATATTGCGGAAGCAAAAGAGCAAATTCAAGCGCTTTTAGAACGTCCGGGAAAATACCGCATCAATCAAGTGCGGCAGCAGTATCAAGATACTATGACTGAGTATTGTGGCGTATTTCGCAGCGCCGAATTGATGCAGGAAGGTTTAAAGAAATTGGAGGATTTAGAGCGACAATATGAGGAGGTTTACTTAGACGATAAAGGCAAGTTGTGGAATACGGAAATTGTGGAAGCTTTGGAGTTGCGTAGTTTGATAATTGTCGGAAAAATGATTTTAACTTCTGCTTTAAACCGGCAGGAAAGTCGGGGAGCTCATTCGCGGGAAGATTTTACTGAGCGCGATGACGGGAAGTTTTTGAAGCATACGCTGGCGTATTATTCGCCTGCGGGGATTGATTTGGCTTATATGCCAGTGGCAATTACGATGTTTGAGCCGCAGGAGAGGAAGTATTAATTTCTGATTAGCCGTAACCCCCTAATTCAAGGGGGGTATTTTTTTGATGCCGCTAAAATAAGGGCGTTTATACAAATATCAGCAAGGAATAAAAAGAGGGCCACAGACTCCAGCCATATTATCCAAATATCCCGTAGCTTGCATAAAAAACTACTATGTGTAATAATTAAAGGTTAAGGGTTAAATTTAATACTCCCGTTGTCAACTACCACCAATTTTCAGCATAACCCGCGCCGGACAACTTGTAATTTGCTTTTTGAGGAAAAAATGAGTAAGTGGACAAGAACCTTTACTTTTAAAGGTAAAGAGTTATATTACAATCGTATAAAATTTAATAACCCGACAGAAAGAGCGGTAGAAATTTCCATTGCCTTTGACTTTATTGCTAATCTAAGGAATCCTCATAAAATTCTTGAAATTGGCAACGTACTCTCCCACTACGAAAACTCATTGAGCGAAAATATTGGGATTAGAGCGAGACGAATTGTAGATAAATTTGAAGTCGATCTAGGTGTAGAAAATCAAGATTTGATGAGCTTGCCATCAGCGGAAAAATATGACGCAATAGTATCAATTTCCAGTGTAGAGCACGTAGGGCAAGGAGACGATCCTTCAGGAGGCTATGGGGAAGAGATAGAATACCGCGATCTAGAAGGCCCCCTAAAGGCGATCGCTAAAATTTACGATCTACTGGCTATTGATGGAAAAGCCTTGATTACCGTTCCTTTTGGAAAACTTACAGATGCAGAATGGTATATTCAATTTAGCCAAGAATATTTAGATGTTTTATGGAAAAAATATGGTATTCCGAAAGATGCTATATCCGCCAACTACTTAAAGCTGATAGATAGGGAAACGGTAGATGAAAAGCACTATATGCTTTGGAAAGAAGTAAATGCTTTAGAACTTAGGGATAGTGAATACGGATGGCCTTGGTCACAAGCTAATGCAATTGCCGTCATAGAACTTACCAAAGTCTCCAGCGAATTTAATCTCAACTTAAACCTAGAACCAACCGATTTGTATTACAATATGACTTACGAACAACGGAGAGAGTTTGAAAATTGCAAAGCCCAACTTCATCAGATTCAGAGAGAGTTGGCGCAGTCGCAGTCGCAACTCTATCAAACTCAGGCAGAGTTAGAACAATCCTTGACGGAACTAAATCAAAGTCAGAAAGAGTTAGAAGTAGTTCAAAGTCAAAGTTATCCTATTCAAGGAGAATTGGAACTGGCGCAGGCTCAACTATTTAAAACTCAGGAAGAGTGCGCTAAATTTCAGTCCCAACTATATCAAGCTCAGGAAGAGTTGGAAAAAGTCCATCCCCAACTACATCAAACTAGAAGTGAGTTGGAAATATCCGAGTCAAAACTGTACAAAACTCAGGGAGAGTTGGAATTAACCGAAGCTCAACTATATCAAACTCAGGAAGAGCGCGATCGATTTGAGTCGCAAATGTATCAGGCTCAGGAAGATTGCGAATTAATACAAATTCAACTGCATCAAATTCAGGGAGAATTAGAACTATTCCAAGCCCAATATCATCAAACTCAGCAAGAAGTGGAACTATCCCAAGCCGCACACTATCAAACTCGGCAAGAATTGGAACAGTTACAGTCGCAACTGCACTCGACTCAGCAAGAATTGGAACAGTCGCAGTCGCAACTGCACTCGACTCGGCAAGAATTGGAATTATCCCAAGCCGAACACTATCAAGCTCAGCAAGAATTGGAACAGTCGCAGTCGCAACTGCACTCGACTCGGCAAGAATTGAAATTATCCCAAGCCGAACACCATCAAACTCGGCAAAAATTGGAACAGTCGCAGTCGCAACTCTACTCGACTCGGCAAGAATTGGAACAGTCGCAGTCACAACTGCACAAAACAGCGGGGCAATTAGAGAGATGGCGTTTTCAGGAAAATGCCGTCAAAAATCCCGATGAAAATAATCCCGTGCAGTACGGCGTTTTAGTATGGGAAGCCTGGTATGCTTATCGCAACCACGATAGGGCTGGGATGTCTCATTCTCTACAGAAAGCTTTGAATTGTACGCCTTTCTCACCGACAGAAACTATTGTGAACTGGTTGGAAAATTTTGGTCGCTTTTCCTTAGAAAAAGGCGAGTATCTCGATACTAACTCCCTGAGCAATTCCCTCGAATGGAAAGAATTGATCGGGCGTGTCCTTGCTGTTAAAACTAGGGTAGGGCGGATCTAGGCTCAGGTGGCGGGAACACTAGGCTTAAGCGAGAGTCTATTGTTTGACATAGCCACCGGGAAGCTCAGCCCACATACCCATTCTCCCGGAGAGCATCGTCTGTTTGTAGCTCGGCCCTTAAAACTGTTCAGGAATAGCGTCGCCAAAGTGAAATCTGCTCCGGTTTCGGTGAAAAAAGTCCGTTCATCTTTTTTAACGCAAGTTTGTAGATGCGCCACCGCGAACATCACCTGGTATAGTTACAAAAACCGGGATTCTCCCGTGTTGTATGCTGGCAAGCCCGTCAGAGTGGGAAATTACACCATTTAGTTCAAAGATGCTGACAAAGAACACAGAAAAATATCTTGATTTTGAAACTTGTAAAGAGGTACTTGCTAAGGTTCGAGAGCAGAACCGTAAGATAGTTCTCTGTCATGGGGTGTTTGACCTGCTTCACCCGGGTCATATTGCCCACTTGCAAGAAGCTAAAGCTTTGGGAGAGGTATTGGTAGTTTCAATTACCGCAGCTAATTACGTCAACCGAGGCCCTGGCAGGCCAGTTTTTTCGGACGATTTGCGACTTTATTCGATTGCTTCTTTAGCTTGCGTAGACTACGTGCTATTGGCTCCTGTGGCCACAGCTTTAGATGTTCTCGATCGAGTTCAGCCAAATTTTTACTGCAAAGGTCACGAATATGCTGACCACAGTCAAGATGTTACTAAAAATATTGACCGGGAAGCCGATCGAGTCAAAGCTTACGGCGGAGAAATTCGCTATACAGGCGAGATTGTTTTTAGCTCAACAAAGCTGCTCAATAACTACACGGATGTGTTGCCACCCCATATCAAAAGCTATGCCATCCAATTAAGCCAGCAATACCCTTTTGAGGCAATTCGCAAGGGCGTTGATGCGATGCAAAAGCTCAAAGTGTTAGTGTTGGGGGACGTAATTATTGATGAATTTGTTCACTGTACAGTGCAGGGTTTGACTTCTAAGGGCAGAGTTATTTCGACTCGCTTTTTGAAAAAAGAGCAGCATTTAGGAGGTTCTTTGGCTATTGCCCGCCACATGGCTAGTTTTGTAGACTCTGTAACTGTGGCTGGTGTGGTGGGGAATGAGCCAGACATTCACAGCTTGATTTTGAATAATATAAATGGCGGTATTCGGCTAGATTTACAATATGAAAATGGTGCGGCCACCGTCACCAAACGCCGTTACATTGAGCGGCAGGGAATGAGGGATAATTACACCAAGCTGTTTTCTATTAATGAGCTGCAAGAAGAAGGACCTGCGCCCAATCAGCGACAAAATTTGTTAGATCGTTTGCGGAAAACGATTCGGGATTATGACATGGTGGTGGTTGCAGATTACGGACATGGATTGCTGGATTCTGAACTCATGGAGATGGTTCAAAATGAAGCATCTTTTTTGGCTCTGAACTGCCAAACGAATAGTGCCAATTACGGCTATAACTTAATTACTAAGTACCGCCGAGCGGATGTTTTTTGCTTGGATGAACAAGAACTACGTTTAGCATTTTCTAGCCGTTACGGAGACCACAATTATCTGCTTAAAGGCTTGTTCCAACATCTAGATTCTCAGCAAGGATGGCTCACTTTAGGTTCTGCAGGAGCGTTGGGGATCAATGCTAAAGGAGAAGAAGATGTGAGTCCAGCAATGACGTTGGCAGTAAAGGATACAATAGGGGCGGGCGATGCGTTTTTTGCTCTGGCTAGCTTGAGTGCGAAGCTGGAATTACCGATCGCAGTTGGTTCGCTGCTGGGAAATTTGGCTGGGGCGATTTCAGCTAATACTCTTGGCAATGCTGAACCAGTTGAAAAAGCTCGGTTGTTGAAATTTGCTACTACAGTTTTAAAGGTATAGAGATGCCATCTTTTAGCAAGCCGCAAGCAATTTTGTGCGATCGGGATGGCACTCTAATTGAAGATAGCCACTTCCTTAGCCACCCCGACCAAATTGAGTGGATTCCGGGAGTGCTGGATGCGCTAAAATTCCTGAATACTAACGACATCTCAGTATTGGTGCTGACTAATCAATCGGGAGTAGCTAGGGGTTATTTTCCAGTGGAGGCAGTGGAAGCAGTTAACGATCGAATGCGGCGGGATGCTGAAGTGGCTTCAGGGGCGATCGCCGATTTTTATTACTGTCCCCATCACCCGAAAGGTGAAGTTATCCAGTATAGTTACGTTTGTGAGTGTCGCAAGCCGTCGCCTGGGTTATTTCTGCAAGCGATGGCCGACCACAGTTTAGACCCGACGCGGTGCTGGGCGATCGGGGATAGACTCAGGGATTTAGAGCCTGGTTTGGAGTTAGGGATGAAAGCTTTTCTGGTGAAAACTGGCTATGGAATACAGGAACAACAAGATTTGTCTAAATCTCCGTTTTGTGATCGAATAACAGTAATTTCGTCACTGGTAGAAATTATTAATTTGCTCATAGAAAACAATAATTTTACGCCGTCAAAAATGTTAAATGTAGCACATTGAGTGGGATGATTAATATATTAGACAGGGGGTAAAAATAAAGTTTAGGGAAGGCAAGATGCCTCCTCCCTAACAGTTTTTGTAGAGGTCTATTAACTGAAGTCAAAATAATTGAGGAATGTAGGGTGAATCAAATGCAACAAGTTTTAGTCACAGGTGGAGCGGGTTATGTGGGGGCTGTTCTAGTCCCTAAACTACTTCAAGCTGGATATAGAGTTAAGGTGGTGGATTTGTACATTTATGGAGCAGATGTTCTATCCGCAGTCAAAGACCATCCGGGCTTAGAAGAGATTAAAGGAGATATTCGCGATCGCCCACTGCTAGAAAAAATTCTACCCGGATGCGATGCTGTTATCCATCTAGCTTGTATTTCCAACGATCCCAGTTTTGAATTAGATCCCGACCTCGGTAAGTCGATTAACTACGATGCTTTTGTTGACTTAGTAGATGTTGCAAAAAACTGTGGAGTCAAACGGTTTATCTATGCTTCTTCTTCCAGCGTTTACGGGATTAAAGAAACCGAAAATGTGAGTGAAGAGTTGCCGCTGCAACCTTTAACAGATTATTCCAAGTATAAAGCAATGTGCGAGGATGTGTTGCTGGCAAACCGCGAACCGGGGTTTGTTACCTTGATTCTGCGGCCGGCAACCGTCTGCGGTTATTCCCCTCGTTTGCGACTGGATTTGACAGTGAATATTCTCACTAACCACGCTGTCAATAATCGTAAAATCACGGTGTTTGGCGGCGAACAAAAACGACCAAATATTCACATTGAGGATATGACAGACCTTTATATCAAGTCCCTCGAATTGCCAGATGAGGCGATCGATGGTAAGATTTTTAATGCGGGTTATGAAAATCATACGGTGATGCAAATTGCCCAAATGGTGCGAAATGTGGTAGGAAAACAAGTAGAGATTGTCAGCACTCCGACCAATGACAACCGCTCTTATCATATTTCATCGGAGAAGATCAAGCAGGAACTTGGGTTTGTGCCGCAGCACACAATTGAAGATGCTGTGCAGGATTTGGTGAAGGCGTTTAATGCTAATTTGATTCCCAATCCGATGAGGGATAGTCTTTATTACAATATTAAGACGATGCAAGGACTGAAGTTAAAATAAAGATGAATATTCCCGAACTTGAAGCAAAAGCCCGAAAAATTCGGGGCAAAATTGTAGAACTGTCCCACCAAGCTCGCACTGCTCATTTAGGTTCTTCTCTGTCCTGTGCTGATATTCTAGTAGCAGCTTACTGGGGAAGTTTGAAAATAGATCCCAAGGATGCAGAAAATCCCGATCGCGATCGCTTTATTCTCAGTAAAGGACACGCAGCAACAACACTGTACGCTACCCTCGCAGAAGCGGGATTTTTCCCGCAAGAATTACTCGATACCTATGCCCAAGATGGTAGCAACTTGCCAGAACACCCCAGCGTGCACTGCGTACCAGGGGTAGAATTAGCAACCGGTTCTCTGGGACACGGATTGTCCGCAGGGATAGGAATGGCCTTAGCCGGCCGCATTCAAAAACACTCTTATCGCGTGTTTGTCACCATGAGTGACGGCGAATGCAATGAAGGTTCTGTTTGGGAAGCGGCCATGTTTGCCCCCGCTCAAAAATTAGATAATTTAGTGGCGATCGTTGATTATAATAAGTGGCAAGCTACGGGTCGCAGCAACGAAGTTATGGCTCTTCATCCTCTCAAAGAAAAGTGGTCAGCTTTTGGATGGAACACCTATGAATTAGACGGTCACGACATGAAAGCCTTGGTTGATACTTTGCGTAACGTGCCTGATGGTAGCGGTAAACCGGTGGCGATTGTTGCTCATACTGTGAAAGGAAAAGGCGTTTCTTTTATGGAAGATGATAACAATTGGCATTACCGCGTTCCGACTGCTGAAGAAGTTGAAAAAGCTAAAGTGGAACTTCAGCTTGTGTAGCAATTTTTCTCGGATTTTGATTGAACCGCAGAGGGCGCAGAGGAAGAGAAGAGAAGAGAGTTTGCAAATAATGAGAGGATTGCTAGATGAGAAATGAATTTGCGGCGGAATTGAGCGAAATATCGGCCCTAGACGATCGGGTTGTTTTGTTATCTGGGGATATTGGCAACCGCCTTTTTGATAAATATAAAGCTCGTTTTCCCGATCGCTTTTATAACTGCGGCGTTGCTGAAGCGAACATGATGAGCGTGGCGGCTGGTATGGCAATGTGCGGTCTTCGCCCTATTACTTATACGATTACACCGTTTACAACTACTCGCTGTTTTGAACAAATTCGGGTTGATGTTTGCTATCACAATGTTCCAGTAATTATTGTGGGAGTTGGAGCAGGTTTGTCCTATGCCGGAAACGGGGCTACTCACCATTCTTGTGAGGATATTGCTTTGCTGCGAATGCTGCCAAACATGACTGTAATTTGTCCGGGCGATGCTTGGGAAGTGCGGGCGGCTATGCGAGCTTGTTTGCAACAGAATGGCCCAGCTTATATTCGCATGGGCAAAAAAGGTGAGCCGCTGGTTCATGATGGGATGCCTGATTTTGAAATTGGCAAAGGAATCGTGATGCGCCCTGGAAGTGACGTTTGCTTGCTGAGTACCGGCAATCTGCTACCGATTGTGTTGCAAGCAGCAGATGAGCTTAGCAAACAGGGAGTTTCCGCCCAAGTGGTGAGTTTCCACACTGTTAAGCCTTTGGATCGAGAATTGCTCGATCGGGTTTTTTCGCAGTTTTGGGTGGTGGCGACGGTGGAAGAACACAGTATCATCGGCGGACTCGGAGGGGCTGTGGCTGAGTGGATGAGCGAGCTCGACCATCAAAAAGCTCGTTTGTTGCGAATTGGAGTTGCAGACAAGTTCCTGCACGCAGCGGGAGAACAAGAGTATGCCCGCGAATATTTTGGCCTCACCCCAGAAGCGATCGCACACAAAACCTTCCAGATGTATCGGGCGATCGCGCCTCAGCAGGTGAAACCATAAAAACAAAGGATCGAAAGATATGGACTTCTTGGCAAAAATAGAAACAGACTTAAGTGCTGCTTTCATTCAAAATGGCTATATAATCGATACCTGCGAAAATCTATCTGCCCTGGAGCGAATCCGAAACAAAACGGTAGATTTAGCAACTAATTTTTTGGGAGTGCCATATCCGACAGATCCTGGAGGATTTTTAGATGAAATTGCCTCTCTATTACCAGTCAAAAAACTCAACTCTTTTCGCCTGCATATCATATCAGGTTTGATGGCAGAATCTTGGTTTCGGAAAGCCTATTTTTCCTGCGGTCGTACCCTAGTAGAAACCATTGTCGGCAACGAACTGGTGATGCAGCGCAATATCGGTTTAAGCGTTCAAATTCCCGGTGACAACAGTTCTTTATTACCCCTGCATTCTGATAGTTGGGGCTCGGAATGTTCCCCCTTTGAAGTAGTGTTGTGGATTCCCTTAGTAGATTGCTATCGGACAAAGAGTATGTTTATTTTGCCGCCGGATGCTGATGCTAAATGGCGGGGAAAAGTACAGGATTTTGCAGTGGGAGGCACAGAAAGTCTTTATCAGGCAGTCGAGCCGGAACTAAAATGGTTGGAAGTTCCCTACGGCAATGTCCTTCTATTTACTCCGACTCTGATGCACGGCAATCGAATTAACGAAGAATCTACAACTAGATGGTCTATGAATATTCGATTTAAAGGTTTATTTACCCCTTACTCTGATAAGCGTTTGGGGGAATACTTCGCCCCGATCGCCGTGCGTGCAGCCTCGACAATAGGGATGAAATTTACAATGCCTGGGGGGTTTGATGAGTGAGAAATTAGGTTGTCGCGGTTACATTACTAGCCGTCCAGTCAGGGGAGTGAATTACCCGCACCGCGTGCAAAACTTGGTGGTTCGCGACTACGCAACACGGCATAATTTAGATTATAAACTCAGTGCAACTGAATATGCGATGCCCGGATGTTATATGATGTTGTACGATGTTTTGGCCGAACTGCCACAACTAGAGGGTATTATACTATTTAGCCTGTTTATGTTGCCCCAGAAAACTAAGTCGCGATTGGAAATATACGATCGCATTTTAGATGCTGGATGCGAGTTACACGCAGGTTTGGAAGAAATGGTACTGCAAGATCGCAGCGATATCGAAAATTTTGAAACAATGATGCAGGTTGTTTTAACTTTACCTCATACACCAATGGGCGGTTATTATCAAAAGTCAGAAGACCCAAAACTAAACAACTTTTTTCAACAAGCTATGAGTGTGGAGTGAGTAATGTTAATTGGAGTTGATTTTGACAACACGATCGTCTGTTATGACGGCTTGTTCCACCGAGTGGCCCTCGAACAAGGCTTAATTCCCCCAGAAGTTCCTGTCAGTAAAGGTCAAGTGCGGGATTATTTGCGCCAGTGCGGGAAGGAAGATGCTTGGACTCAAATGCAGGGTTACGTTTATGGCGATCGCATGAAAGAAGCTGACCCGTTTCCGGGCGTACTGGAATTTTTTACCCGTTGCGTTCGGGATCGAGTCAATGTCTGCATTGTCAGCCACAAGACGCGCTACCCTTATCTGGGTCCCAAATACGATTTGCACGAAGCTGCACAGGGATGGTTGAAAAGTCAAGGGTTTTACGATCGCGATCGCATTGGTTTGTCCTTAGACCAAGTGTTCTTTGAATTTACTAAGCAGGAAAAGCTAGAACGGATTGCCAAGCAGCAGTGTACTCATTTTATTGATGACTTGCCGGAATTTTTGGGAGAGTCAGGGTTTCCGGTAGGAGTCCAACGCATCCTCTTTGACCCCCAAAATCACCATCTCACCGGACATCCCTTTCGTCACGCTTCCTCTTGGTCGGAAATAGAGGCTTTGATTTTATGATGACTGAAGTTGTTTCCCTGAGTTTAGAAGACCTTCAGCAAGCGGCCGGTGATTTAGTATCTGCCGCGGGGTGGGTTGGGGAGGTGGAACTTCATCCTCTGACAGGTGGCGGGAATAACCGAGTTTTCCGCGTGGATGCAAAGGGTTCAAGCTTTTTGTTGAAGGTTTATTTTCAACATCCAGGCGATCGCAGAGACCGCTTGGGTACTGAATTTGCATTTTCGCAGTTTGCTTGGGACAATGGGGTGCGGGCTTTACCTCAACCGTTGGCGTGCGATCGCCAAAAAGGTTTAGGTTTATATGAGTTTGTCCGCGGACGGCGACTAGAACCGCAGGAAGTTACTGCTGAAACGGTTGAGCAAGCACTTAATTTCTATCGGCAAATAAACTGTTATAAGCAACTGACTGAGGCTCAAAATCTACCCAAGGCATCGGAAACTTGTTTTACCCTTGAGGAACATCTGCAATGCGTGGAACGTCGTCTTGTCAGGTTGCAAACAGTCGAAGCATCTTCCGAGAGCGATCGCTCTGCTGTTGAATTTATCCACAACGAGTTGTTTGAATTGTGGAAACGAGTGCGATCGCGGGTAATCGAACAAGCGAATCAGTGGAGTCTACAGTTAGAAGCAGAAATCGCACTTTTAGATCGGTGTTTGTCTCCATCGGATTTTGGGTTTCACAACGCTATTTTGAGCGATTCCGGGCAATTGCGCTTTCTCGATTTTGAGTATGCAGGGTGGGACGATCCGGGTAAAATGGTTTCTGACTTTTTTTGCCAACCGGCGGTTCCTGTTTCTCTAGATTACTACTCCAAGTTTGTTGAAGCGGTTGTTTCTGAGTTGTCAGAACCCGAACAACACCGACAGCGGATGGCGATTTTATTGCCTGTTTATCGAGTCAAGTGGTGTTGTATTCTGCTTAATGACTTTTTGCCAGTCGGTAGCCAAAGGCGAAGTTTTGCTGGGCAAGTTGCCGATCGGGAAGTACACAAAGCTGTACAATTGCAAAAGGCGCGTCGCGCTCTCCAATACCTGAAGGAAAACAGGGAATTTTAAATGGCTTATATTGACTTCCTCTCAGCAGTTCACAAAAAAACTCAGCGCGATTATTTGGGGCGCGTGAATGAATTCCCGAAGGCTGAGGCGGCTAAGCTTGCTAAAAAATTTGATTATGATTATTGGGACGGCGATCGCAAAGTTGGCTACGGCGGTTATAAATATGATGGTCGCTGGCGGGCTGTTGCAGATGCGATCACTCAACACTATAATTTAAAACCGGGCGATCGAATTCTCGATGTGGGTTGCGGCAAGGCATTTTTACTCTACGACTTCACGCAAGCTGTACCGGGAATCGAAGTTTGCGGTATCGATATTTCCGAATACGGGATTGCTCACGCTAAGGAAGAAGTGCGCCCGTTTTTGAAAGCGTGCAGAGCGACAGAACTTCCGTTTGCAGACAAGAGCTTTGATTTAGTGATTTCTATAAATACTTTACACAATTTGTATTGTTTTGAGCTAGACAGAGCTCTGCGGGAAATAGAGCGGGTCAGCAAGGGGAACAAATATATTGTGGTAGAGTCCTATAGGAACGAAGTAGAAAAAGCGAATCTGCTTTACTGGCAGCTTACTTGTGAAAGTTTCTATACGCCTGATGAGTGGCAGTGGTGGTTTGACCGTTGTGGCTATACGGGCGATAGCTCTTTTATTTACTTTGAGTAAGAGCAAAAAATCACTCTGTTAGAAAGTCAAAAACACAGCGAATAATCAGGGGTAATAATGAGTCCGCGCAAAATAGCAGTGCTTGGTAGCAATTCTTTTTCTGGAAGCGATTTCGTTGACTTGCTTCTAGAAGACGGTCAAAATGAAGTTGTGGGCATCAGCCGTTCTCCCGAGAAAGGGCCGCTTTTTTTACCGTATCTGCGCCATACAAACCCGAATTTTAAGTTTCATCAATTGGACTTTAACGGGGATATGCCACAGATATTACAGGTGCTTGACGAGTTGGCACCGGAGTATATTGTTAATTTTGCTGCTCAAAGTGAAGTTGCTCCCAGTTGGGTGCATCCGGATCACTGGTTTCAAACTAATACCGTAGCATTAGCTCAATTAATTAACCACTTAAAAGACCGGAAATACTTGCAGCGTTACGTTCACATTTCCTCTCCTGAAGTGTACGGCACTTGTGAAGGAAACGTCACCGAATTATCTCCGATGAATCCTTCTACCCCTTACGCAGCGTCTAAAGGGGCGGCGGATATGCTGCTGTCTACTTATTATAAAAATTTTCAGTTTCCTTTAGTGACTGTTCGTGCTACCAATGTTTATGGAGCTTACCAGCAGCTATTCAAGATTATTCCGCGATCGGCAATTTACCTGAAGCTGGGTAAAACGATTCAGTTGCACGGCGGCGGGCACGCTGTCAAGTCTTATATCCATATTCGCGATGTTTCTAGGGGAGAATTAGCGGTGATGGAAAAAGGGCAGGTGGGGGAAATTTATCATTTGTCGCCCGATAGGGGGTATGCTGTGCGGGAAGTAGTGCAAACTATTTGCGAAGCGATGAACCGCTCGTTTGCTGAGTCAACGGAGACTGTTGCCGAACGATTAGGACAGGATGCTGCCTATGTGATAGATTCAACCAAGGCTCGTACTGAACTGGGATGGAAGTCAGAGATTTCATTGAAGGATGGAGTTGCGGGTGTGATAAAATGGGTGGAGGAATTTTGGGATGAGATTGAGAAGCAGTCTTTAGAATATATTCATAAACCTTAGTATCAAATCACGGTATGATTAACAACGGTTGAAAAAAGCCGGAGACAAGCAATGACTGTAAGCTATTTTGACGCGGCAAACAAACTAAAGCAGGAAGGGAGATGGGAAGAGGCGATAGCCTCTTATCGCTCTGCTATTGAGGAAAACCCCAATTTTTATTGGTCTTACCCAAATTTGGGAGATGTTTTGCTTAAGGTTGGCCGATGGGAAGAAGCAGTCAATGCTTACAGTCGGGCGATCGAACAGAAGCCTGATTCGTCTGCTTGGATTTATTACAATCAAGGGGAAGCTCTAACTAAATTGGGGCGGTTGGATGAGGCGATCGTTTGTTATCAAAGGGCCATCGAGCTGAGCCCTGATGATCGGGAGATTCAATCAAGTTTCGCAGAGGCGTTGCGACAGAGAAGCCAGGTAGATTTGGCTAAAGGAATAGCCATGTATCAGCGTGTTATTGAGCTAAATCCTGAGTCGGTAGAAGCTTATCAAAATTTGCTGAAACTTCAACCCGATAACTGGGAAGTTTGGTGGAAGCTAGGAGAAGTTTTAGTTAAAGTTGGGCAAAGAGAAGAAGCGATCTCCGCCTACCAACAAGTTATACAACTAAATCCCGACGTAATACCAGTTTACAAAAGCCTGTTAGAAATCCAGCCAGAGAACTGGGAACTGTGGTCGAAACTAGGGAACGTACACGC
>NZ_JAUBRP010000022.1:36541-87751 GCF_036701935.1 Microcoleus sp. M2_D5
AATCCCGACGCCATACCAGTTTACAAAAGCCTGTTAGAAATCCAGCCAGAGAACTGGGAACTGTGGTCGAAACTAGGGAACGTACACGCCAAGTATAAACAGCAGGAGGAAGCGATCGCGGCCTATCAGCGGGTGATAGCATTAAATCCCGACGCCATACCAGTTTACAAAAGCCTGTTAGAAATCCAGCCAGAGAACTGGGAACTGTGGTCGAAACTAGGCAATGTTTTAGCCCAACAAAATCAGCAGGAAGAAGCGGTAGCAGCCTATGGGCATGTAAGGCGATTAAACCCGGAATTTATAATACAAGCAGAGCAAAAAATACAACAAATTCCACCTGAAGTTTGGGAAAATTGGTTCAACTTAAATAACCTGTCTCAAATTGAGAAATATAAAGCTCTAGCTTTAGGGGTTGAATATGTAGCGGGCACGGATGTTGAAGGCGATATAGCTGAATTTGGTACGATGTTTGGGAATACAGCTAAATTCTTGGCCTTTGCTTTGTCAAGAAATGATAGTAATTATAATATAACTCTCAAATTGTCTCAAATGAAACTACATCTTTTTGATAGTTTTCAAGGTTTACCCTATTCAGAAGCTCAGCCCGATCAAGACTCCCCTCATGTAAAGACAGGAGTTTGGGGACCAGGAACTTGTAAAGGCAGTAGCCAAGAGCAAGTATTAAAAATATGTAAGCAATATCTTCCCGAATCAAGAATTAGGATTTATGAAGGTTGGTTTAAGGATACTCTTTCTCAAATACCAACCCAAACAAAGTTTAGTATGATCCACATAGATAGCGATTTGTATCAGTCGGCTATCGAGGTATTAGATGCTTGTTTTGGGCGTAAGTTTGTACAAGAAGGAACTGTCATATTCTTTGATGATTGGAATTGTAACAGAGCCTCTCCAAAATTTGGTGAAAGGAGAGCTTGGCAGGAAATACAGGAAAAATATGCAGTCAAGTTTAGCAACTGGGGTATTTACAGTACGGGTGGTTACAGAATTATTGTTCATTGTTATCATATTCCTAATCATGCATAAGTTTGAATGAGCAATAATTCTCAAAAATAAACAGAGAAACTTTCTTCCAAAAATTTAGAGACTAAAAATGAAAGAAAAGATTACAGTTAAATATTTTCACGACGCAAACAAACTAAAGCAGGAAGGTAAATTAGAGGAGGCAATCGTCTTTTATTATCGTTGCATTGAGGAAAATCCCAATTTTTATTTTTCCTACCACAACTTGGGAGAAGTTTTAGCAAAAGTGGGGAGATATGAAGAGGCAATTACGGCTTACAATTGTGCTATCAACCTAAACCCTAACTCAGCTTGGACTCACCACAATCTGGGAGAAGTTTTGGTAGAAATAGGTCATGTGGAGGTAGCAATTGTGGAGTACCGCCGTGCTATTGCTTTACAGCCAAAAAATCATATTTTTTACAGTAAACTCGGGAAAATATTTTATCAATTAGCAATTGAGCTTGAATCGGGCAACTTGAGTCTCTACTTAGAACAATACAAGTTAGAAGAAATTTTATCTAAGTCAGTTGGCAATAAAAAGTATTATACAGAGCTTTATTATCTTAATGATGAATCATTTTTGCAGACAACGTCTACTTTATTCAACGAAGCTTTTTTAGAAAAAGTTTATCATACTTACCTGCAACGTGAGCCGGATTTTATGGGCAAAAAGCAGTATCTCCAGCATCTATGCAATGGTATGACTCGCCAGGAACTTGTTGCCGGATTTAGGCAGTCACCAGAATTTACATCTTTGTTAATTTTCTCTATCACCTCGTTTTTCTTGGGAGAAGCGATCGCCACCTACCGCCAGGCAATTGAACTTAACCCTGACTCTGGCAACTCTCGCGAGCGATTGGGGGAAGCATTGCTTCAGATGGGCAAGGTACTAGCACAGAGGGATAAAATAGATGAGGCTATTGAAAATTATCAGCAAGCGATCGCCATATCTCGCGGTCAGATATTGGCCGAAGCTCATTACAACCAGGGAAATTCCCTGTTACAGCAGCAAAAATTAGATGAAGCAGTTGCAAGTTATCAGCAGACGATAGCGATCCGAGGAGACTGGATGGAAGCGCACTTGGCTTTTGGCCATAGTCTTTTCAAAAAAGACAATCTCGAAGATGCAACCAAGAGCTTTCAGCAAGCGATCGCTATTCAGCCTGAAGTGGCACAAACACATATCTACCTCGGAAATACTCTGTTAAAGCAGGATAAACTAAACGCAGCTATTCAGAGCTTTCAACAAGCAATCTCTATTCATCCTGCTTCAGCAAGCCTGTACTCACAAATTGCTTATTTCTTTTTAGAAAAAGGTTATCTGAAAGAAGCAATTGATTACTATCAAAATGGAATAGCCATTGATGAAAATTTGGTAGAATTGCACTTGGGGCTCGGAACATCTTTTTTGCAGTATGGAGAAAAGAATAGAGGTATTGAAAGTTTTCAGCAGGCAATGGCTCTGGTTCCCAATTGGATACACATATATATAGCAATGGGGACTCAATTATTTATAAGTGGGGACATAGATCAAGCAAATCAAGCATGGCATGAAGGAATAGAAAAGCAACGTAAGTTAGCTGAAGAGCATCAACTAAGTAGCTTAGGCATACGATTTTTAGACCCTAATAGTTGGCTGCTAGCCCTTGGTCACATTTGTTGCCTAGATATATATTTGAAGATGGGAATTTTGGGATGGAGACCCAAGCAAAAAACCATGATGTTGGTGGATAAAAATACTAAAGTACCTAACCGAGCCTTGCTGAATTACTGGAAGCCTTACATCGACTTCATATCCGCTCCATCACAAATACCTATTTCTGCGTCTTTAGTAGACTACGTGACAGATTTTTATTGGGCGGCCACTTTACCTAGTGGAAAGACATTAATGAACTCTACTCAAACGGCTGCGATGGTTTATCAGCAGTGGGAAGCAGAGAAGCGCCCGCCCTTATTAAGTTTGTCAGATTCAGACGCAGAGGGGGGATGGGACTGCTTGCAAAAATTGGGAATGCCAAAAAATGCTTGGTTTATTTCCCTCCACGTTCGAGAATCTGGTTTCCACATAAATTGGAATAAAGTACATCCTGCTACCCGTGATGCAGATATTAATAGTTATTTGCTGGCAATTCAATCTATCACTGAACGCGGCGGTTGGGTAATCCGTATGGGCGACTCCACCATGAAGCCTCTGCCAAAGATGGATAAATTAATAGACTACGCTCATAGCGAATTTAAGAGTGATTGGATGGATATTTTTCTTTGTGCTTCCTGTAAGTTTTTGATAGGTACAAGTTCAGGTATGAGTTGGCTTCCTCCTATTTTTGGCATTCCTTGTGCTCTGACAAACTGGATACCAATCGGGCTACCCCCCAGCTTTCCGAAAAATATATTTATTCCTAAGCTTTATTATTTGGAGGAGGAAAAGCGGTATCTAACCTTTGTGGAAATATTCAGCTCTCCAATAATTTATGCTGAATTTAGGAAATATTATGATTCTAGGGGTTTAACAGTAGTGGACAATACAGCGGATGAAATCAATGATGTGGTTTTAGAAATGTTGAATTATCAGGAGGGAAAAATAAATTACAGCCGTGAAGATGACAGCCTTCAGGAGAAATTTCACACGTTGGCTACTACTTATGGCAGCTACAGAGGCAGCCGCATAGGACAGGCTTTCTTGAAAAAGTATGCTAACCTTTTCAATATATGCTAAAATAGCACTGTTAAGATTTCAATGTTTACCATAAAATTTACAAAAATAAAGAGTAGGAAATCATGGGAATTGGCAGTCCAACCTTGCATCTGTACGAATATTTACGCCGACATGAATACTTGAGCAACTTCAAGCGAGTTATTGAACTGGGGTCACAAGATATTGCCTCTGGACAAGAGGAAATTGCCTACTTACTTGATGCCTTGTTCGCATTCAAGGTTGATTCTGGTACTTTAATTACTGCGAAAACTCTCTATCAAAGTATGGGGTTTGAAGTTTATGAATGTATAGATGCAGATGGGATTCATAATGCTCTAGTTTTTGATCTAAATAAAAATATTCAAGAAGATCATGGATTTTCCGAACAATTTGATCTTGTCACCAATCATGGGACTACAGAACATTGTTTTAATCAGTTTCAGTGCTGGAACAATATTCATAATTTGTGTTCAGTGGGAGGGATAATGATTCATGTATTGCCTGCTCAAGGGTATGTAAATCATGGTTTCTATAATTACAATCCTTCTTTTTTCTATAATCTAGCAACCGCCAATAATTATAAGTTGATTGGTCTATATTTAAGTAGCTATAAGTCTAGCGATCTATCCGCATACAGCTTGCCCGGTTTAACTCCATATACAGAAAAACTTATGAAGTCTTTGTGCTGCGATGCTGGTCAACCTGAGATAGGATTGTACGCAGTTTTGCAAAAAATGACAGACCAAACCTTTTCTATGCCCTATGATGGTCAGTATTTAAAAGTAAGCCTTTTGCAAAAAAATCAGTATTTATCTCAGCAGCAAAGTGGATTGGTAATTGCCTGCGATTTTGTAAATGAATATACAAAAGTTGGTAATTTACTGGCTAGCCAGAACAATTTAGATGGTGCGATAGAATACTATTTAGAAGCCCTTAAAATTGACCCTAATAATGCTGAATCTAATTTCTACTTGGGAGTAGCTTTAGAAAAAAAAGGGCAGTTAGGCGAAGCAATTGAAAGCTACCAAAGAGCGGTCAACCTAAAGCATAATTATGCAGAAGCTCATTACAATCTTGGGAAGGCAGTTTTTGCTCAGCGTGAACAGGAGGGAGTTAACAAAAATATTGATTTATAAATCCCTAATTCTGTCCTTGGCAATCAAAAACTGTCCCAAGTATTGTCCTACAATAAAACATAATTAACAGGAGATTCCTAGTGAACGAACAAACACGAAGTAAAGAAGCCCAGTATCAGATTCAGTTCGATACGTTGCAGGAAAAGGGGTCAGTACAAATGGGCCCTTACGCCAGCCATAGCTGGCGATCTGATCCCAGACGCTTAACATTCCTGTTGGCAAGGTATAAATTCTGCTCCAAAATATTAGCAGGCAAATCCAGAGTTCTAGAAATCGGTTGCAGCGACGGATATGGGATGCGCCTACTGCTCCAAACTGTAGAGTTTGTTCAAGGTGTCGATTTTGACCCTTTATTTATCGAATGGGGAACCAAGCACGCACAAGCGGAAGGATTGAATTGCAAGTTTTCGGTAGTGGATATTACTGAGCAAGCCCCCAGCGGAAATTATGAAGCAGCTTATTCCCTAGACTTGATAGAGCACATTGAGCCTGAAAAAGAGTATCTCTACTGGCAGAATATTTGTAAGGTACTGGAACCTAACGGGGCATTCATCGTCGGTACTCCCAATATCACGGCTGCCCCCTATGCCTCCGAGTGGAGTCAGGAGGGTCACATTAACTTAAAGTCTGCTGAAACTCTGAAAGCTGCTATGCAAGAATATTTCCACAATGTATTCATTTTTTCTATGAATGATGAAGTTGTCCATACCGGCTTCTATCCAATGGCTCATTATCTAATAGCACTTGGGGTAGGTGTCCGTCGATGACGGTAAGTGAATTCTGGGATTTCAATACAGTAAATAAAGAGAATTAATTATGGGATATGGCATTCACGGATTGAGGATAACAGTAGAATTACACCAGCAGGGTTTATTTAACGGTCTAAAGACAGTTATAGAACTCGGTTCTCAGGATATTATGGAGCAGGAGTACACAGCAAATTTGCTCAAAGCAAATTTTAGCTGGCAGGCGACAGGCTATCCAATTAATCCTGAGATTTTGTATAGATGCCTGGGATTTCAAACCTATAAATGCATAGATGCAGATGGTCGCTACGGTGCTCTTGTTTTTGATCTTAACAAGAATATTTCTGAGGTCTATGGTTATAGAGAGCAATTTGATTGTGTTACAAACCACGGAACAACTGAACATTGTTTTAATCAGGTTAATGTTTTTGAAAATATTCACAATTTATGTGGAGTGGGGGGAGTGATGATTCATGGGGTTCCCTTTTATGGCTATTTAAATCACGGTTTTTATAACTACAACCCACTTTTTTTTGAAACTCTGGCAGTGGCAAATAATTACAGAATGATAGGTATGTACCTGAATGTTAATCAAAAAAATGGCGATCTCGTTCCCTACAGCTATGATTTAATGGAAGTTTTACAAAATACATCTTCTTTTTCATCTATGGCTATATTATTATTTGTTATTATGCGGAAACAGATAGAAAAGGAATTTAAAGTCCCATTTGATAGACACTATGCTAGTTCGAGCCTTTTGTAGGAGTTTTAAAGTTTTATTGAATATCTTTAACTCACTCAAGTTTCAATAGATTCAAACTTACACAAGTCAGAAAAAAATAGGAGAGGCTAAAATGGTCAACGTAATATTTCCTGAAACCACCGAAAATCAAAAACTTGCTCAAAGGCTCAACATTGACAACCTAGAATCAGTTTTACAATTTCCCAAGTTTTTTGAAATCGAAACAGTAAACGCCTGCAACGCCCGGTGTACTATGTGTACCATCAATGACTGGGAGAAAGTCAAAGATGTGATGATGAGCGATACCTTGTACGACAAATTTGTAGATGAAGTCGCCGAGTATGCCGAGTGGGTAGATACTGTCTGTCTCAATCGGGATGGGGAACCGACGTTGGACAAAAAATTGCCGCAGAGAGTCAAAATGCTGAAAGATGTAGGCATTAAAAAGGTAACATTTGCAACAAATGCACAACTCCTTATCCCTAAACTCGTGCATCAACTGATTGATGCTCGCCTAGACGACATTATGATTTCTATTGATGGGATTACGAAAAATACTTATGAAGCTATACGCCTCCGATTGAACTACGATGTTGTACTGGAGAACATTCTCAGCTTAATTCGCATCCGCAACGAAAGAAATTCACCCATGAGTATCCGAATTCGGATGGTGTTGATGGAATCAAACCAACACGAATTTGAGGAATGGTCGTCTTTCTGGAATTCAAAAATTTCTGAGCAAGATGACGTATACGCTAAACCAGCCCATACTTGGGGAAATCAGCTTGTTGGAGAAGCAGAAGACACGATAGCAAAGTACGCCGATAAACCCTGTATATTCCCTTTTTCTTCAATGGTAATCCAAGTTGATGGAAAAGTACCGATGTGCAATATAGATTACAATGTTAAGGAACTTATGGGTGATTTTTCAAATCATTCTATCAAGGAAATCTGGAACGGGGAAGAGTTCACCAAAGTACGGTCTTTCCACGCTAACAAGCAGCGGAATAAGATTCAGATGTGTCAGGGGTGCAGTATTTGGACACCAGAGGTGGTGGTTAAGTCGCCTGTTCACGCAACACCTTAGAAATTATCTACAATCCCCAAATTTATGAAATTTTTGCTCATCGGTGCTTCTGGATTTATTGGCAGACATACTTTGAGATATATAAAATCTCAGGGATATGAAGTTGTAGGGACGCAAACCAAATCTAATTATCCTGAACTGATTAAGTTTGACCTCTTAGAACATCGTATAGGTGATAAAATATCTCCGTCTTTTCTGAGTAATAATGACGCTCTCTTTGGCGTAATATTTTCAAGTAGGTGCCAGATAGACCGCTGTTTTATAGAGCGCGAAATGAGTTACAAAGTTAATGTGGAGAAGACCTGTCAACTGATTGGCGATCTGCAAGCTATGGGGATAAAACCTGTATATATTTCCAGCGATGCTGTTTATGAAGGAACGCATGGCTACTACAGTGAGGCACATCCACCAAATCCAGTTAATGAATATGGCAGACAAAAAGCTGAAGTAGAAAAATACATTCACCAAAGTATTCCCGAAAGTCTCATATTGCGGTTGAGCAAAATTGTTGGGGAAGATCCCTATGAAAATCACCTTTTTTCGGAGTGGTATAAACAGATTGAAAGCGAGCAACCTATAATTTGTATTGCTGAGCAAGTCTTTTCTCCTACATTTGTAAAAGATGTAGCAAAGGCTGTAGTCTTAAGCTGTGAAAAGAGAATTTCAGGCTTATATAATATGGCTAACCCAGTATTCTTCCCCAGAGAAGAACTAGCCAAACAGTTTGTATTAGCATTGGAAAAAAATGTAGCTGATGTGGCAATTGTTTGTAAGTCTCAAGAAGAATTAAAGTTGGCTGATAGACGGACTGAAAAAAGCTATTTGGACTCTACTAAGTTCTTGAGAGCGACAGGGATGCAATTTACTTCCATGCGTGAAGTATTTATGTCCTTCATCAGCAAGTTATAAAGTTCTTCATTGTTAAAATAGAGTAATAAAAGTATTTTTTGGAGCAACCGATTGACTAATTCTAAACGCTGCTTGGTAACAGGTGCCGCCGGCTTTATCGGCAGCCACCTGTGCGATCGCCTGCTTTCCCTCGGCCACACCGTCACAGGCCTCGACAGCCTGATTGTAGGTCGCCTCGCCAACCTAGAACAAGCAAAAACGCATAAAAATTTTACCTTCATCGAGCAAGACGCAGCCACCATCACCCCCGCTACCCTCGAAGGAATTGACTGGGTATTTCACCTAGCAGGGCTGGCCGACTTAGTTCCGTCGATCGAAAACCCCAGCCAATACTACCACTCCAACGTTCAAGGCACTTTTAGCCTGCTAGACGCTTGCCGCCACGCTCAAATCCAGCGCTTCGTCTACACCGCATCCTCCACCTGCTACGGCATCCCCGATCAATATCCCACACCCGAAACCTATCCCTGCGAGCCCGAACATCCCTACGGCTTGACTAAGTATTTAGGCGAGCAAATGGTGATGCACTGGGCCAAAGTTTACAAACTCCCCGCCCTTTCCCTGCGGCTGTTTAACGTCTACGGGCCCCGATCGCGCACTACAGGGGCCTACGGTGCCGTCTTCGGCGTGTTTTTAGCTCAAAAATTAGCAGGAAAACCCTTCACCCTCGTGGGAGACGGTACCCAAACCAGAGACTTCACCTTCGTCAGCGATGTCGTAGAAGCCTTTGTCACCGCAGCAGCATCGGATGTAACGGGTGAAATTATCAACATCGGCTCTGGCAACCCCCAAAGTGTCCTAACATTAGTGGAACTATTAGGCGGCCCCATCGTCCACATCCCAAAACGTCCCGGAGAACCAGACTGCACTTGGGGAGACATCACCAAAGCTAAAACTCTCTTGGGATGGGAGCCAAAAGTTCCTTTCCCCGAAGGAGTTGCCCAGATGTTGGCAAACATCAACCTGTGGCGAGAAGCACCAGTCTGGACGCCTGATTCTATTCAGGAAGCCACAAAAGCATGGTTTGACTATTTGGGAAAAACCTAAACTTATGGTTCAAAACACCGCCGATCGAGTTAATCTGCAAGTTGCAAAAGCATTTATTTATCAAGGAGCTCGCCTGTTACTGCAACTGCGAGACAACATACCTGAAATCATAGCCCCGAATCATTGGGGACTGTTCGGCGGTACTGTTGATGAAGGGGAAACTCCAGCCCAAGCTATGAAGCGAGAAATCGAAGAAGAACTTTGCTGGATACCGCCCGAACCCAAATACCTGCTGACATGGGAAGCACCCGATCGACCTTGCACCACCTATATTTTTGGTATTCCCTTGACAGTACCAACTAGCAAATTAACCTTAACAGAGGGGCAAGCCTTCCAACTATTTAGATTTGAGGAATTGACTCAAGTGCTGTTAGTGCCTAAAATCCCTCGGATGCTGCCCCAAGTTGTAGAGGCGATCGCCTCTGATGAACTAACCGCAGCTTGGCAGGAGTTCCGCACTAAAAATTTAACATGGGGCATGGCTCATTAACTAAAACCACTTCTCAAAAGTAGTTATGCAACACCCTTGTCGATCCCCCCTACCCCCCTTCCCAAGGGGGGAACAAGAGTTAAGTCAAAAGTCCCCCTTTTTAAGGGGGATTTAGGGGGATATCCACAGTGTTATATTCTTTTTTGAAATTGGGATACAAACCAAAACCGAAAAATTAAATGCAAACCTTTCCCTCACAACTTCCCTTTGCCACCGATTACTTCCGCCAACTTGGAAATTTAAGCGAAAGTTTTGAAGCGACTGACACAAAATCTCAGCATCTTTCCTTTTCCGAAGCAATTAGTCAAGCAGCAGCTTTAGTATCTCAACAAAGCCAACAGCAAAAAAAAGTAATTTTTATTGGCAATGGCGGCAGTGCAGCCGTAGCAAGTCACCAGGCGATCGACTACTGGCGAAATGGAGGCTTTCCGGCGATCGCCTTCAATGACGGTGCTCTCCTGACTTGCATCAGCAACGACTTCGGCTACGAACAAGTTTTCAGCAAACCCATTGCCACCTTTGCCCAAGCGGGAGATATCGTATTTGCGATTAGCAGTTCTGGACAATCAGGTAACATCTTAGCAGGGGCCCGTCAAGCAGCTAAAATGGGCTGCTATGTCATCACGCTTTCAGCTTTTAAGCCAGATAATCCCCTGCGTCAATTAGGAGACATTAACTTTTTTGTCCCGACAATGGCCTATGGATTTGCAGAAATTACTCATCTGTGCATTTGTCATTGTATTCTAGATGGATTGATGAAAGGCTCATTGCCAGAAACAGAAGTTAATAATCCGGTAATTGATGACAGCAAGCTATTTTCAGGCAGCCAACCAACTTAAACAGGAAGGGAAATTAGAGGAGGCGATCGCCTCTTACCGCCAAGCGATCGACCAAAACCCCAACTTTTATTTGTCTCACCACAACTTGGGGGAAGCGTTGGCTAAACTCGATCGCTGGCAGGAAGCAGTTACTTGTTACGATCGCGCTATTCAACTAAACCCTAATTCGGTTTGGTCTTATTACAATTTAGGAGAAGCCTTGGCAAAACTCTGTCGGTGGGATGATTCGATCGCCTCCTACCGCCGCGCCCTTGAGCTTTCCCCAGATTTTTATAAATTTTACAGCAGCTTAGGGGCAGCCCTATGCAAACTGGGCCGCAGCGAAGAAGCAGCAGCCTTGTACTGTCAAGCTGCGGACTCGTTGGTAAAACAGCAGCGGTGGGATGAAGCAGACAATTGTTACAGTCAGGCTATTAATCTCAATCCATCAGTTAAGGATGACTACCGCAATTTAGCAGAAATCCTGACAAAACAGCGGCAGTTGGAAGTTGCGATCGCCACAACCGACAAAGCCATTAACCTCGCACCAGAAAATGCTGAACTTTACTGCCAATTAGGTAAAATATTAACACAGCAAAACCGACGGAGAGAGGCAATTAACAGCTATAAAAAAGCGATAGCCCTCAACTTTGACTTAGAAGCAGCACATATCAACCTAGTCAACTTACTGATAGAACAAGCTGACATAGATGAGGCTCAGCAAAAAAAAAACAAACCCTCTTTAGAGCAAGAGGCACTTTTTAACCTCGGAAACTTACTGATACAGCAAGGTAAATTAGAAGCAGCAATTGAGATTTACCAAAGAGCGATCGCCATAAAACCCAATTGGACAGCAGCTTACCTCAAGCTAGTAGAAGCTCACATGAAAAAGAGCTGGAATTTTTACGATGTTGGCAAATTACACGAATCAATCAACTCTACCGAACGTGCGATCGACATATATAACTCCCAGCTTGAAAAGCATCCCTTGGGAAATTTAGGTATTCGCTTCATAACGCCGGAATATTTCACAAACTGGCCTTGGTTGGGAGCGATCGGACACCTAGCTCTCAATATAGATATTTATATTAAGATGGGTATTCTCGGCTGGCGACCTAAATACCACACAATTCTTTTAGCGCCTCCCGAACAAGTCATCAATCCCTGTTTGCTCAACTACTGGCGGCGCTATCTCCACATTATCACCGACGCTTCTCTGATTAAGCGCTTGCTGCCATTAGCAAAGACTATGCGGTGTTTGGAATATACTCTGTACCATATCAAACAGCCCAGCGGAGAGATGGTAGATCTAGGTTACGCCTTCTCAACAGTTCAAAAACAGTGGCAAACAGAGGGAAACCCGCCACTGCTGACGTTATCGCCATCAGATTATGAGAGAGGATGGAACTGTTTGCAAGACCTCGGAGTGCCTAAAAATGCCTGGTTTGTGTGTCTCCACGTTCGAGAAGATGGCTTCCGACGAGAAGGAACGATCAGTTACCGGAGTGCTGATATTAATACTTACTTATTAGCGATCGAATCGATTGTAGCGCGTGGTGGCTGGGTGATCCGCATGGGCGATCCAAGTATGAAACCCTTGCCATCTAGCTCGCAGGTAATTGATTACGCTCACACTACTGTAAAAAGCGATTGGATGGATGTTTTTCTGTGCGCTTCCTGCCGATTCTACCTTGGCACTAATTCTGGTTTAAACTGTATGCCCAGTCTGTTTGGAACCCCCTCTGTTCTAACAAATATGTGGCCGATTTCAGCACGTTCAGTACAAAGTCAGCAAGATATCTTTATTCCTAAGCTCGCTTGGTCTCAAGTTGAAGGACGCTATCTCACCTTTGAAGAAGCACTAGCTCCTCGCTTCTTTTTCAACGATAACAGCAAACTTCTTTACTCGTGGGGTATTAAAGTGGTGGATAATACGCCAGAGGAGATTAATGACTTGGTACTGGAAATGCTCGATCAACTAGAAGGAAAATGTCACTACACAGAAGAGGAAGAAGTTTTGCAGCAGCAGTTCAACTCTCTGCCAACACCTTATGGGCCGAGTGCTTTTAATAGTCGGATTGGACGCTCTTTTTTGCATAATTATCATTTTTCCCAACGGAAACCCATCGCTTAAAACAGTCATAGTTCGAGCAGAAGTCTGGCCTCATTGGTAATTGGTAATTCCTGAGTAGTTTTGAGTTTTAAGATTGGTTCGTGACTCTCACAGCGTAGGCGCATGAGTGAATTTTAAACTTTTTAACTCAAAACTCAAAACTCCAAACTTAAAACTTTCCTTAAGGTTTCGGTAGCGCGCCTTCAGGACTAGGAGAAGCAGCCGGTTCGGGAGTCGCCGCAGCAGCAGGAGAAGGCGAAGGAGTGCCACTAGCTAACTGATTTATTTGGTCTTTATAGTTAGGAGGAGCTAACTCAGTAGCTCGATCGAACAGCGTTTTTGCTTCATCTGTTTTGCCCTGTTCCTTCAGCACGATCGCCTTTCCTAAAGTCGGGCGAAAATCTTTGGGATTAGCCTTAGCAGATTCGTCATAAATCGCGATCGCCTCCTCGTAGCGCTTCTGCACAGCATAAACCTGCCCCAAAATCAACTGCACTGAAGTTACATCAACACTTTCCGGTTTCGCCAGATTTGCAGCCGGAGCCGCCTTCAGCGTATCTTGCAGCAGTCCGATCGCAGCTTCCGGCCGCTGCTGCACCAGCAGCAAATTCACCAACCCCTGCAAAGCCTTAATTTCCCCAGGCTTAGAGGCTAAAATTGACCTGTAAGCCTGAGCAGCCCCTTCGCGATCGCCCGTGCGTTCCTTAGCCTGAGCTAGCAAAATCCCGTATTCAGTAGTCTCAGGATTCAGCGCAGCCAACTTTTCCAAAGGAGCGATCGCATCCTTAATGTCACCCACTCCTTGCCCGATCAACTCCAGTCGCACCTGCAACAATCCCCGCAAAGCCGTTACATTGTCAGGTTCCCGCTGCAAAACCAATTCGTACCCCCTCGCCTGAGCTTGCAGCAACTCTGATTGCTTCTCCCCAGACTGCGCCGTCTGAGTAGGCGTTGGAGTTGACTGACTTTGCGCTTGGCTGGCCTGGAGAATACTGTTTAAAATTGGCACAAGGGAAAATCCCAAAAAAGCGATGAGCGACAGCACCACCACCACAGTAATCAACCCACGACGCTTGTTTGCTTTTTCCATAATTCAACTATCCCAGCTTAAAATCTACTATTTTCTAAGAATTAACGCATCGCCCGGGGGCATCTGCCATTTAGCTCGATCGGTGCAAACGTAAACGTTTTTAACTTCAAAGTCCCAACCGACAAAGCAGCCTTTTACTTGCAGCTAATATGGTAACAGACCCACAACTCCATGCTAGCTAAACAATTTTGGACACTGGGACCCGCAGCCCCAAGGACTGCGGTGTCTGTCCAATTTAGTCTGGTCAAGCTAAAAATTACCGAAAATATGGCGGATCAGGCCGTTAGGTAATTGGATTAAGTAAAATAGGCAAGCTGAATATCCTAAATGCTATTAGCCAGCAACTCCACCTGGGCGCGATCGGCGATCGATCGGTCAGCAACTGCCAAAGTCCTTGCGAGCAAGGATTTTAGCAGCCAGAGAACCGATCGGCATTCGTAGCGTTGAAAGTTGGCGTTGACGGGTCACAACCAGACCTCCGGGTGCAAGCCCGCCTGTCAGGTGCTAGTAGTTTTTAAAGCAGTTTCTTCAGTTTATTCCTAATTTCCCTTAAGGGATGTGTCTCCGCTGCAAGGAGTTTTTATGAACCCCTCTCCCAACCGGTCTTCCAAATCGTCCAAATCTACTTCAAATCGCAAGGCTCAGCCAAGCGAACTGGCCGTCAATCCGCCTAAAGATACAGATTCCATTCCTGAGACACCAGACGAAAGTTCGGTGTCTCCGGCGTTGGCTGCACCTGTTGACCAAAATCAACCGCCAGCGCCAACAGACGCCCCAGCGTCCAAGGATAAGCTGCAACGACCACGCTACAGTTCTGCCCCTGACAAGGACAAAACAAAGCCACAAGACCAGCCCAGCAATGCTCCTGCACCCCCGGCGCCTGCAGCGTCTTCGACACCTGTCAGCGATACTCCAGCCCTAGCAGTCGCACCGCCGGCAAACGCCGAGCCTGCCGCTAACGAAAGTGAGGCCGCTGAGGACATACCCTCCGTCATGCGCCAACATCCCATTCCCCCCCCCAGCGAACCCAGACAGTACCGAGCTGTTGGTTTGGTGCGGGGCCGCTACACGCCATCAGAAGAGCAATTCACCCGGGGTATGCTGATATCGGCCGACGGAACTGCCATCGACGCAGTTTTGCTGGGTAGAGTCATGAGTTTAGTCAAAAATCATCTGGATCTCGAACAAGAACACCTGTGGGTGGTCTATCCGCGCACCAGACAAGAAGACGGCAACTTGCACGCCCAGATTATGGGAGTTTGGGAGCCGGAAACGCTCAAGAAACCTCCCGAACCGTCCTCTGATGAGGAAAATCAGGAAGCAGCGGAGATTGAGGCTGGCGGCGAAGCATCTACCGCATCTTTGCCTTCCTCGGAACCTGATGTTGAAGATGGCTATTTTTCGATTCGAGGTGAGGTGATTTATCAATCCCAAGACCAAGAAAAGTATGTCATCGTCAAAATCAAGCAAGCTCCCCGCAAGAATGACGACAAGATGAAGTTTTTTAAACTGAAACTCAAGGGAGATTTAGCAACAAAGGCGATCGGGTTTTTTTGGGATTTCCACGTCAAATTGAAAGCTGACAGTCTGATGATTGAGCAGGCTAATAATATTGGTGCCCTGCCGATTAAAAAGCGGAAATTCCCCCCTGGCAGCAAGTCGCCCGGTGGCTTCAAAGGAGGAGGGAAGCGTCCGTTTACTCCTAAGCCGAGCGGTGACGGTACTGCAGTAGGTCGTCCTACCATCAAGTCCGCAGCAGCAGCACCACCGCCTGTCCCGAAGGAACCTCTTCCTAAGCCGGTTAAGAAGCCTAAGCCGATCGAGGAATGAACCAATTTTAGATTTTAGATTTTAGATTTTAGATTTTAGGTGAGTGCATCAGTTTCCAATGCGTGCAGTTTTTTACTAAAATTCTTCAATCGAAAATCTAGAATCCAGGACGCACCGCGAGGATCAGAAACCGGGTTTCTTGACCAAAAAGCTAAGCTTTTAGGCAAAGCTGGCGACAAGAAACCCGGTTTCTAAAACCTTGTGCGTCCACAAATAATCTAAAACCGCTAAATCGCCAATCTAAAATCCTTTATTCGAGCCGGACTTGGGCGCCCCACAAATCTTGCGGGAGAAATACTCTGTCGGTGGGTAGGGGAGCAACTGGGGCCGTGAGGGTAAATTGACCCGCTTCAATTTGCTGCTTCAATTCCAATGCTACTTGCCGGGAGAGAAACATACTCGCAAGGGGGGCAGCCCGCACTGGTTTGCCCTCAATGAGAATGCGGCCAGTCTTTAATTGAGCGTAGCTGACTAAACCGAATGTGGGACGAACGCGCCGGGGGATAGAGAAATCTACCACCGGCGCTACTATTTTTTTGTCTGATACTGCACAGTTGGCGACGACTGTTTCGTTTAAGACTGGAAAGGGGATGCCGACTCCCAGCATCAGGGATGGGCCGTAGTTTTTGAAGTAGCAGCCGCGCACCCATTTCGAGTTCATCTGTTTGGCGTCGCCGATGAGTGCGAGGGTGGCAGCGGGGCCGATGGGGGTGCGGTTGGGCTGGCGTTTTTGCAGCGGGAAGTGCTGGGTTCCTTCCCAGGTGATGTAGCCGGTGGCGCCTCCTAGGAAGATGCGGGTGCCGATGCCGATGATTTCGAGGTCGGGGTCGTTGAGCAGGGGGGACATGGCTCCAAGGTTCGAGTAGACGGCGTTGCCGAGGTTTGGTTGCAGGGGGCCGAGGTAGGTGAACAGCGGGCGATCGCCCCCGTTGACGCCAACAATAAAGTTTTGATATGCGTTGCGGGGATTGAATAAATAAAACTGGTTGATTGTATCGCGGGTAATCGTGGTTTCAAATGAGGCGCGGGGGTAGCAGTCTGTTACTTGTCCCAAGGCTCGCAACTGTACGGGTTTACCGGCTATTAAATCTTCGATGACGTGTCCGCCGCCCCGTTCGCGCGATTCTTCGCCGTCTTCGGCTACTTGGGTGGCTCCCAGGTACAGGTCTACTGCCCCGAAGCCGGAGTAGGCTAAAACGCCGTCTAGCCAGCACTGGCGGATTTTTATCGGCGGATCGGTATGGCCGAGGTTGATGATTGCACCGGAGGATTCCATCGGCTCGAAGGTGCCGGTGGTAATCACATCGACTTGTTTGGCGGCTTGGGTAATGCTGGTTTCTTGAACTCTAGTTTTGAGTTCTTCGATCGTCCAGACTGTGGCTTTGCCCTGGCTGATTTTATCGTTGATTTCGTCGATCGATCTCATATATTTTAGATTTTAGATTTTAGATTTTAGATTTTGAATTGATTGATTTTGGAGTGATTTTGATTTGGGATTGATTTTAGATTGATGGATGGTCGATCGAGCTGGTTGTTTGAGATAAAAGCAATATATTATCACTGAGATGTTGCACCATTCTCTATATTTTTATATGAACAGGCAAGATGCCTGTTCCACGAAGAGTTAATTTTATTGTGGAACAGGCATCTTGCCTGTTCTCGATCGTGATGCCCGATGTAAATTATAACGGATACAATAACAATATCATAAATCAAATAAAGGGCGATAGCCATGACTCAAGCGATATTAAAACCAGTCACCTTTGATGAATTTATTGACTGGTATCCTGAAAATTCGGTAAACCGTTACGAACTGCACAATGGAGCTATTGTTGAGATGCCTAAAGCAACCGGAGAACATTCAGAAGTAGCCGGCTTCCTTGTCGCTGAACTCAACTTTGAAGTCAGACGACTAGGACTTCCCTACTTCCTGCCCAAGGAATGCGTTGTCGCCACCAATTATGATACCAGTTTCACAAAAAAATAATGTCACTGCCGACAAGCTCCAAACCCATATCCAGTAACTCATGGCTAATCTAAAATCTAAAATCTAAAATCTAAAATGGTATGAGTTATCTGGTTACGAACCGGATGCGATCGTGTTGGACAGGCAAGGGACGGACAGCGAACCGAGGTGGAAAAAGGAATCTATCATTACAATGGGTAGTTCTGTCCGGCTAGTTGTCGAAGTTGTCAGTACCAATTGGCGGGATGATTACGGCTACAAATTGGTGGATTACGAAGCTTTGGGCATTTCTGAATACTGGATTGCCGACTATTTGGGACTTGGCGGACGACGCTATATTGGCAATCCCAAACAACCTACTTTTTCTGTTTGCCAGTTGGTTGAGGGTGAGTATCAAGTCAGTCTGTTTCGCGGGAGCGAGCGGGTTGTGTCGCCCACATTTGGGCAGTTGAATTTGACTGTTCAACAGATTTTTAGCGCCGGCAGAGATACGGTAGAAAATGCGAGGCTTTAAGATAGTTAGGATCGTCAATTAAATAATTTCCCTTTTTTCTTGTGGGATGGGCGTCCCGCCCGTCCACTCATGACGGGCGGGACGCCCATCCCACAACAAACATGAAAAGTGGAAGTTATTTAATTCTCATTCCTTAGTTGAGGGTGTTCGTATCACAATTATCCTAAGTTTGTAGTGAATACTTCTGTCCTGTAACTCGGAATGAATAAGAACTGAAGTCATTACAAACCTTAACTATTGATTTTCAGGAGCGTCATTTTCTACATTATCTGAGATGTCGGGTTTGTGTTCTGGCAACTTTTCTCGTCGGCTTTCGCTGACTTCTATAGATTCATATTCTTCATGGATAGCAGAATCTATTGCTGCTAAGGTTTTAGGACTGGCACTCCACTGGTTGAGAATATCTTTAATTAGGGCTTCCCTAATCCAAACTTGAGCGACAACGGTGAGGGGGAGGGCTAGCAATAAGCCTAAAAATCCAAAGAAGGTGGCAAAGAATACTTGAGCTATTAAGGTAACAGCCGGCAGTAGCGCTACTTGCTGCGCCATAACATAAGGGGTGAGGAGGTTGCTTTCAAATTGTTGAATTAGAAAGTAGAGGATGAGCACAAAACCTGATTGTAAGGGAGAGTCTAAAAGTGCGATCGTCATTGGGGGAATGACGCTCAAACCAGGCCCGATATTTGGTATTAAGTTCAGCAAGCCGGCTAAAACAGCGTGGGCTAGAGCTAGGGGCACCTGCAATACTGACAAACCAATTAAACTCAGGAAAGTGATGACGCTCATGCTAATTAAAGCGCCGATTACCCATCGACCGAGTGCTATTTCGCATTCATCTAATATGCCATCGATTCGCCGCCGATAAAAAGAGGGGAAAAGTTGTATAAATGCTTTGCGGTAAGAGAGAGGTTCTGCTAATGTCATCAATGTCAAAACTATGACTAGCAAAAAGCTGAGGATAACGCCTAATGTGTTGCCGACAAATGCTCCGGCACTGCCGACGAGTTGATTGAATAGGGGTTGCAGTTGTTGGATGATGTCGTTAACATCAAGATTTGGCAGTCGCTGATCAAATTGTCCAGAAAAACGACCTTCAAATTGATCTATCCACTGATTTAATCTTTCTATTCCTTGAGGTGCTCTTTGGGTCAGTTGTTGAAACTGTTGGGTAAAGGGCGGTACAATTATCAGGAATAAGCCTACGAATACGAGGATTAGGAAGCTAACTGATAAGAGTACAGCGATCGATCTTTTGAGTCCGAATTTTTGCAAGTAGCGTGCTAGTCTGTTTAAGGCCGTGGCCAAGACGACGGCGGCAAACAGCAGCAGTAGGGCCTGCCTGATTTGCCACAGGATGTAACAAGATGCGATGAGGGCTAATAAGCCCATCCACTGTCCTAGCTTCATTAGATTTTAGATTTTAGATTTTAGATTTTAGATTGAGGAATAGGGTATTGGGAATTGCTGCTTGGTAATGGCTCTGCAGCCCTGAAGCGATGAATCGCACCTCTATAAGATACCTTAGATGCGCGCGATCGCATCTTTAATCAGATACCCCTACTCGGACATCTGTATAAGCAGCCTCCTCAATTTCCTTTGGCGAACACCTGCTGCGCTGTCAGCTTCAATTCTGGCAAAGTTGGGGACTCAATACACTCGCCCCCTCGGAACAGTTTGACTTGGTATTCGCCGTCAATTAGTTGGTAAACCGAAAAAGTGGGTTGTTTGGGGTTGCCAATAAACCGTCTGCCGCCCAATCCTAGATAGTCTATAATCCAATATTCTTGAATACCCATTGACTCATATTCCTCAAGCTTTAGGGCATAATCATCACCCCAATTAGTGCTAGTTACCTCGACGATTAGGGGGACTGATGAACCCATTGTAATAATTGATGATTTCTCGCATCGTTGCTCGTTTCCAATGGTTTGTTCGTTAAGTACAATGATATCTGGTTCATATCCCGATTCCTCGCGCATGGGTTTGATGACGCATTCTTTGGGGATGAAGTAGGGTAGTTGTAGCCTTCGGATTTCAAAGTATAGATCCGCTACAAGACAACCTGTCAGTTTAGAATGTTTGCCTGTTGCTTTTGGCATTTCAACAATTTCTCCGTTGTGTAGTTCATAGTGACATCCTGAATTCTCAGGATACCAGTCAATGAATTCATCGAATGTTACTAATTCAGGTATAATTTGAATCATGGTGAGTGCCTCAATTTTGCTTGTGATAAGCTGTACGGGGAATTAAGATTTTGGCTAAAACACAGTCTTTAGACCTAGTGTAGAGCGCACTTTTTGATTCCGTCTCTACTGCTGCTGTTGGCGCGATCGCCAGCCGAGTATGGCCGCTAAGATGATACTGGGGGTAAAGACGGCAATTAGGGCGTTGAGGTCGGTAGAGGGTATGGATAAGCTAGGCCCTGCGTACTTGATGGCTAGGGAAAGGGCGGCGGATAGGGTGAATACTTTGAGGATGGGGCTGATGTTGGTGTTCATGGACGTGGTAGTTGGTTGTATAATTAAGGATTAAGACTATTATCGCAAGTATTGTGTTGGGGGTGCGATCGCGCCTTAGAGTTTTTAACAGGAAAGAGGCGATGAATGTTGTTTTAAACCCAGAACTTGATTGAGGTTCGCATGATGACACAGACACTTTTACAGCCACAAGACCAACGGTTCATTCACTCCGGGATTAGCTGGCAACAGTTCAAGCTAATTGAACAGGGGTTTTCTGACTCCCCTGGCATCAGGTTGTTTTATTACAAAGGAGAGGTAGAAATCTTGGCAGTTTCCCCAGAACATGAATTTTTTAGTCGGACAATTTGTACGCTGCTGGCTATCTACTGCGCCGAAAATGAAATTGAGTTTTCACCGACGGGAAGTTTTACCAAAGAAAAGGAAGGGGTAGTGTCTGCACAAGCTGATGAATCTTACTTTATTGGCCGACGCATAACCCCAAATTCTTCCCCAGATTTATGTATCGAAGTTATATTCACTAGCGGTAATGTCAAAAAATTGCAGCGCTATCGAGTATTGGCAGTTTCTGAAGTCTGGTTCTGGGAGGATGGTGTATTGGCTATGTATCGCTTGGGTTCTGAGGATTATGAAAAAATTTATTTAAGTGTTGTTTTGCCAGATTTAGATATTAACTTATTGTGTCGCTGCTTGCTGATGGCTTCGAGTGTGGAAGCGATGAGGGAGTTGAGGAGAGGCATTTCTGGTTAGGGCGATCGCACCTATTTTTTATGCTTAACTTGATTTGAGTAGGTTGGGGCGATCGCCAGCTTAGCAGTGCGGCAAGGATAATAGTACGGGTAAACACGGCGATTAGAGCGATCGCAGCCGTTGAGGGTATGGATAGAATGGGACCGCCGTACTTAATGGCGAGGAGAGGGCGATCGAGATCGGGAATACTTTCAGGATAAATGCGGTGTTGGTGTTTATAGAATAGGTCTTTGGTGATACAATATGGCAGCAGGTGGGAAAATTGAGGGGCCATAGATTTTGCCCCAGACGGCGCGGCTCGAATACCTTTCTATTTTAGAAGAGGAATGTCCCACCAGGTAATTTGGTAATATTAGGCTTGATTGAGAATGGATAACCAAGAATCAGAGTTAATCGAGAAAATTCGTCAACAATTTGACCAAGCTCCTTACCCTAAAATTCCCCTCGACCACTCTCCCAAAACAGACTATCAATCTCTCTATATTCATAATCTGGTAACAGCTTACTATTTAAGAAATCAAAAAGTTATAGATACTGAAGGTAAAGTTATTTTAGATGCGGGCTGTGGCAGTGGCTACAAATCTCTGATGTTAGCAGAAGCAAATCCGGGGGCAAAAATTATAGGAGTAGATATATCTGAGGAGTCGGTCAAGTTGGCCAGACAGCGGTTACAATATCACGGTTTCAATAACACTGATTTTTATGCTCTACCCCTTGAGGATTTACCCGATTTAGGTTTAAAGTTTGACTATATCAACTGTGATGATGTCCTTTATTTAGTACCCGATCCTGTGGTCGGTCTTCAGGCAATGCAAGCCGTTTTAAAGCCCGATGGCATCATTCGCGCTAACCTTCATAGTTCTCTCCAACGCGCTTCTTATTATGCAGTTCAAAAAGTATTTAAAATTATGGGTTTATTAGAAGAAAACCCCCGAGAAATGGAAATAGGTATCGCTAAAGAAATTATAGAAGAATTACAAGATAATGTAGCGATCAAGGCAAGAACTTGGAATTTGCCAGTAGAAAAAAATGAAGAATGGCTGCTGGCCAACTATCTCCTTCAAGGCGATAAAGGCTACACGATTCCAGAAGTTTTTGCAGCTTTAAGGGAAGCGAATTTAGAATTCATCAGCATGGTGAATTGGCGACAATGGGAGTTAGCAGACTTGTTCAAAAATCCCGAAAACTTGCCCGCATTTTTGGCGATGAGCTTGCCGGATCTCCCTGTTGAGATCCGACTACACCTATTTGAGTTATTGCACCCGGTCAACCGCTTGATTGACTTTTGGTGTGGTCATCCTAATCAAGCTCACTCTTTTAGAGAGGTGTATGAGTGGACGAAATCTGACTGGCAGCAAGTTCGAGTTTATCTGCACCCTCAACTCAGAACACCTCAGTTAAAAAACGATCTAGTGAATGCTATCACTAATCAGAAAGTTTTCGAGATCGGTCGCTACGTAAGTCTGCCTACGCGAGTACCAATTACGGTAGATAGTATGATGGCGGCTTGCCTACTACCTTTGTGGGAAACAGATCCGCCACAGTCGGTCATGTGTCTTGTAGAGCGTTGGCTCAAACTCAGACCCCTACATCCTATCACTCTTGAGCAAGCTAAGCCAGAAAAAGCTTTTGAAGAAGTTAAAGAACTCCTTAGTAGCCTAGAAGTCTTTCTATACATACTTTTCGAGCGTTCGGTTTGAGGGTGCTAAAAAATTTGGTTAGTGAGTGATATGAAAGTTATTGAAAAGGGGTAAGTTACTATTAGGAGTCAAAAATCAAGCATCTCACGCGATTTGGAGAAATAACAGATGAAAACTGAATTGAAAGCTAAATTTCTACAACACCTCAATCAGAAGCGGGATAAGGGTTTCACCCTAATTGAACTGCTGGTGGTTATCATCATCATTGGCATTTTGTCTGCCATTGCCTTACCCTCCTTCTTGAACCAAGCCAACAAAGCTAAGCAGTCAGAAGCTAAGCAGTATATCGGTTCCATGAACAGGTCTCAACAAGCTACCTTCGCAGAGAGTGGTAGATTTGCCACATCTGTTGGCGAGTTGAATCTTGGCATTAAAACGCAGACTCAAAACTATAACTACGCGCTCGATCCTGTAGCACCTGCTACAAATGCTACTGAGGTGGGAAATGTCGCACAACCCATAGGGGAAGCGCTCAAAGCATACGCAGGAAAAGTAGCTTTAATTCAGCCTGTAGGAGCAACTGAAAGAACCACTGCGGCGGTATTGTGCGAAAGAACTGCGGCCGGCGCAGGAGCTGTAACGGGCTATGCAACGGTTGCCGCTGCCAGTGTGGGTTGTACAGGTCCCGCATGGACGGAAGTTTCTAAGTAGGCTTGATAATCTAGCCTTTAAAGCTAGAATTGTTCCTGCAGGCCTCATCAAAAGTTGATGCAACACAATGGGTAGTGTTCTGAACGCTACCCACTCTTGTAGCCAAATTATCACTAAATAGTTATTTTGTTTAGGTATGTTCTTTGCCATAATTTTTAGTGCGGCAAGATCATAACAATAAGGATAAAAAAGGAGACTTACTTATGGTGGTATTTTTAGAAAACACCTCGTCTACAGATTTAGCAGCTTTGGAAGAACAAGCACATAAATACTTAACTGAAGGACTGTACACTCTGGCTGCCAACCTATATGAGCAAGCCATTGCTACGGAACCAGATACAAAGTCTCACTACTGGAATTTGGGGCTAATGCTATTATTGCACGAGCAAGAGCTAGAAGCTCAAGCTACTTGGCTGTTAGGCATGGCAGAGGGTGAGCCAGAACAAATTGAGCAATGGACTGAGCAGCTGATAATGGTTCTGCAAACAGAAGCAGAACGCAGGGAGGCTTTGAAAGAGGACTCGATTGCTTGGGCAATTCGGCACCACATCCGGGAGATTGCTCCCACAAATATTAACAACCTGTTATACTTGCTTGAGCTTTCCGTCAGGCTGGGGACTTTTACGGCTGAGGAACTGACTTCTCTAGGAGTGATTAAACTTCTTAAATCAGAAGAATCTGGAGAAATAAACTTCGAGGTATTGATGCAGGTGTTAAAAAGCATTTTAGAATACGCTCCTTTGCACCCATCATCCTTGGAATTGGCAGAAGCATGCCTTACTCATGTCTGTGACTGCCAACTATATATTAACTCTGTAATACCAACGGCTTTTGGACTGGCAACTTTGTGGAAAAACTCCAGGCAAGCAGTACACTTTGCTGAATTGTGTTTACGCTTAGATCCAAACAATCTAGATATTATCTGTCTTTTAAGTGTTTTTTACCAGAATGCAGGTCAATATAATGAAGGGATAAAGACCGCTAAAATTTTATATTCATTAGCAGAATCTTTGCCAGTTAAAATCTATGCGACGCATTTAGTCCTTCGGGGGTTAATGAGCGCCGGTGGATATTGGGAAGAAGCTGTCTCAGTCGTTAACCGCCTCCAATCTCTACAAGAATCATTGATAGCTGAACAGCCAATTTCATTGGACTTAATTACAGCTCATAACCTGTTTCTTACCCCCTTCTTTTTCCCTTACTTTAGAGATGAACCCAAAAAATACAGAAAAATCAGTAACCAATTAGCTCAAATATGCCAAGTCAATATTCAAAACTCTGCTAAAAAGCAGATAGAACTATACAGGCAGCGCCAGTTTACTCATCGCAAAAATATTAGTAGTTTAACCAAACCTTTGAAGATCGGTTATTTATCTCATTGCCTCGCGACCCACGCGGTGGGATCGCTAGCTCGATGGCTGATCAAGTACCACGATCGGGAGCGTTTTCAACTGCATGCCTATTTAATTAATTATAGGAATATGCAGGACCCGCTACAAGAATGGTACGTAAATCAAGTGTCTAAAGCATATAGGTGCGGGATTGTCGGTACTGAAATCGCTGAGCAAATTTCTCAAGATGAAATTGATATTCTAGTTGATCTTGACAGCCTCACCTCAGATGTTAGCTATGAAGTGATAGCGCTTAAACCTGCACCGGTGCAAATAACATGGCTAGGATGGGACGCATCAGGGCTACCTACAATTGATTATTTTATTGCCGATCCTTATGTTTTACCAGAATCAGCTCAGGATTATTATTCGGAAAAGATATGGCGTTTACCTCAAACTTATATAGCAGTAGATGGTTTTGAAGTGGGGATACCAACACTGCGACGCGAGCAGTTAGATATTCCTACTGATGCGGTCATATACCTTAGTGCTCAGATAGGTTACAAACGGCATCCTGATACAGCACGGCTCCAGATGAAAATTATCAGTGAAGTCCCTAATAGTTATTTCATAATAAAAGGAGCAGGTGAGGAAGAGTCTATTAAAAAACTCTTTAATGACTTAGCACAAGAAGAGGGTATAGATTTTAATCGATTACGATTTGTGCCAGAGGTAGTCTCGTCAGAAGTTCACCGAGCCAACCTTAGTATCGCTGATGTAGTTTTGGATACCTATCCCTATAATGGTGCTACAACCACTCTAGAAACTTTGTGGATGGGTGTTCCTTTAGTGACAAAAGTTGGAGAGCAGTTTGCAGCTCGCAACAGCTACACAATGATGATGAATGCTGGGATTAACGAAGGCATTGCTTGGACAGATGAAGAGTATATAGAATGGGGAATTCGTTTAGGGAAAGATGCGGCTCTGCGGCAGCATATATCCTGGAAACTGCGGCAGTCACGACAAACGGCTCCATTGTGGGATGGCAAGCAATTTACGCTAGAGATGGAGAAAGCATACGAGCAGATGTGGCGAAATTACGTAGAAGCTGGCAATTGAATGCTGCCCTAGGCATAACAGAGGAAAAAATTACTATGACGAATAATCACATTCCTAGAAGTTCAATGTTGGGGTCATTATTGAATGCAAAGCAGTTGGGTTTTGATCCGGAAACGGTTATTGACGTAGGTGCTGGATTAGGTACATTTGAGATTTATTATGCTTTTCCAAAATCCAGATATCTCCTGATCGAACCCATAGCCGAGAACGAACCATATCTAAAAAAAATCTGTCAACATCTTGAAAGAGCCGACTATATAATTGCAGCTGCTTCCACAGAGGCAGGACTTGTGCCTCTTCAAGTGAATCTGAGCAACTTTATCCACTCTTACATCTCAGAGGATGGTGAGGCTAGCTCCGAAAATTTTGAGCTAAGGACAATCCCGGCCGTTACTCTGGATGAAATTTGTAAAACTCGCCAGTTAGAAGGGCCGTATTTAATCAAAGTTGATGTAGATGGTAGAGAACTAGATGTCCTAGCAGGTGCAACTCAAACTCTTCAAAATACAGAGTTGGTAATTGTAGAAGTTAATTTATATGTAACAGCTAGATTTGATAAGATGGCTAATGTTATAAACTTTATGAAAGAGCAAGGTTTTGTAGCCTATGATCTTGTCAATCTTGCTTGTCGTTATTCAGACTTAGCTTTATTTCAGGTTGATATGGTTTTTGTCAAAGAATCAGGTCAGTTTACAAAAGAATCCCGTTATGTGGCAGGAAAGGAGCAGGAAGAAAGACTGAGGGCGCATTTGAAAGCGTATCGAGAAACCTTAATCGCACAGATCGAAAATTTGACGCCCTTTGAAGTTTTACAAAAAACTGGATTGACTCAAGCAGAAACTATCCAGAATCAAGCTTATCAAAACTTACTTCAAGGAGATTACAGCCGAGCTGCCCATCTCTACGAAGAGGCTATTGAAGCTGAACCCGATAATAGGTTTCACTATTGGTATTTGGGGTTGGCGTTGCTATTAGACGCACAAGAGATAGAAGCTCAGGCGACATGGCTGATGGGGATGACGGGAGGAGATAGCGAACAAGTCGATCTGTGGACAAAGGATTTAATGCAAGTCCTGCAAACAGAAGCGGAGCGACGGGGAAAATTCGGAGACTATGGAATTACTTGGACAATCCGCCATCATCTACGGCAAATCAATCCGACAGACATTAATAATCTATTGCATTTGATTAACCTGTCTATTCGGATGGGGATCTATACAGAAGCTGAACTCGATTCTTTGGGCGTAATCAAGCTTCTGAAGTCGGATCAATCCTCTGAGGTAGATTCTGGCTTATTGCTGCTAGTTGTGAAAAATGTTTTAGAATACAATCTTTTGCACCCACTTTCTAGAGAATTATATGAGCAAGCGGGAACTAGGCTTTTTGGAGCTAGCCCACCGCAGGATACCCTTAAGAAGGAGAACTGATTTCATTAGGGGAGTTGCTGATAATTAAGCTGTCTAGCTCACGAGTGGGAATGTGTTGGGCTTGTACTCTGGCGATCGCCTCTTTATTTTCAGCAGACTGCAACACAATTCTACCATGCAGGCGAGGTTTCACAGCTTCCCACTGAATTTCGCTCAACAGTCCAATCACTGAAATTTCAGGCCCGTCGGAGACATCTAAGTCCTCTTCCATTAACAGGTTCATCACCACACTAGATAAAGCAAGATTAGCATCTTCATCAGAAATTTGGCTACTGTCTACGAGCAGAGTCATCTTATCTTTGTCTGGGTGAGTTGCTATCGCTCTTATTACCTGGGCAAACTCCTCATTTAAAGACGGTTCCGGCTGATTCCAGTCGGGAAATACGATTAAATTAATTTCTCTTAAGTTCAGGTTTTGGTAGAGATCACTTCTGTACTCTTTAGACAGGTAGTTAACCCTAAAAAAGCTTAAATCAGGTAACATTCCCCATACCAGCCTCGCCGCTTGAGCCACATTAGATATTCCCGCTTGCTCTCCATTAATCGCCCAGGTACCTATTGAGCCATTTCCGTCCGACATGGGACCTTGATATGCTTGGGGTTGATGCGTCTGTCTTTCAGGAATATTAAACTGCGAAGGGGTAATGTTATGTTTTTTAGCCAATTCTTCAATTTCTTGCAAACGAGTGTCGTACTCGCCAATATCCATATTGATACTTGAAGCACCAGCCCTTACGACAGTTAAAATATCAAATTTAATTTCTTCATCCTCCGCAAAAAATAACTCTTTGGTTCTAACTTGCACGTCAGCAATGGCCATAAATGGGTTGATTGATGGTACTAAACTATCGTGCAGCAGTTTCTTGGTATCTTTTTTGGCATCGTTTAAAAAATCTTTAAATGGTTTCCCATCCAAGCTGGGGTAGCACGATGAAGTTCCCGTACTATGTCCAGAATTGCCCGCCACTGAAAGAGGGCGAAAAGAATATAAGTAATTTTCTAAATAATAGGCATTAATCACACCCGAATACACATCGGGAATAGATGACATGAAATATTTACCATGAACAGATTTAATCTTTTCTATTAAAGCTCTAGGAATAAAAGCATTGTAGAGCATGGGGAGTTCACCATAAGAAACTTCAAAATTATAGAACTGCTTTAATTTTTGTCTTGCTTGAAAATTTACAGCTACCTGATCCTGCAACTGAACGTACAATTTATTCTTATGCCAAGGGACGATCGCACTCTGCCACCAATATACAGTGCCCCGAGACCAAGCCACTGTCTGCACGTCATATTCCTGGAGAAGATTTAAACAAATTTCGAGGCAATCTGGCATTAAAGCATCATCATCTCCGAGAACAGTAATGTATTCTCCTGTAGCGTGAGATAACCCCAATTCCCAATTGTCAGACATGGAGAGTCTTTCAGTTGCGCGATAATAGTTGATTCGCTCATCATTAAATGAAGCTACAACTTCGGCAGTTTCTGCACTACTAAAATTGTCCATAACCACCAGTTCAAACTCCTTATGAGTTTGATTAAGTACACTCTGAATCGAATGTTTTAATGTATCATGTCTCTGGCGTGTAGGGATGATAATAGAAAAGAAATTGTTTGATGACATTATTGATACCTAGGATAGATAATAAAATTGAGATTTCGCCAATTCTTGATTAACCGATCGCCTACTATTTCCCCTTCGCCTGCCCCAACAATACCTTATAATCCGCCCTGTCAGGATTTAGCTTCACCAACTTCTCCAAAGGCTCGATCGCCCCCACCTGATTATTCATCTGCAACCGCACATTGGCCAACCCCTCCAGAGCCGTCTGATTTTGCGGTTCTCGCTGCAAAACCCCCATATACCCCCGTTCCTGGGCCGCCAGCAAAGATTCCTGAGAAACTGCTACCGGAGCTGATTTTTGTTGGTGCTGGCTGCTCAAACCGCTGCCGAACAGACTCACCATACCAAAAATCGTAGAACCAGCAAAGCCAACCATTGATACTAACGCAAAAATCTGCTTAATTCGATCGCTCCGATGAACCTGACTATCACTAGATTTTTTCTGTGTGCTTTCCATTGCTAACTCTTGGCGTCGCTGTTTTTCAGGCACTCAAGAAGCACCTAATCTCTAGAATGCCCAAGTTCGATCGCAAAACGATCGCCTTTCCCCGATTTAAAATTTGAGATCAATTCTAGCCACAACACAAAATCTGAGATTTGTCAATGACATTTAGGTGACAATAACACGCGATCGAGATCGATGAAGCGCGATCGCACCCTTACTTTTTAGCCGTTACTCTCAGGCAATTCGCCAAACCGAGCTCGGTAACGCGGTAGCAAAGATGTGAGTTCAGGATCGCGCTGGCGTTCCGCTTCTAGTGCTGAGGCTAATTCATCAGAAAGCCGATCTAATTTTTCTTCTAATGTTGTTGCAGTCGAGCCGAGCGCTCCTTAATTATGGTTATTTTTAATCTCAAACGCCCTTGCTGACTCGATTGTGCAATCAAAATGGGATTGGATTAAGGGCCCAAAGGTCGATCGACCTTCCACACCTTCAAATGCCATCAGGATCGATACCTTGGCTTCTCAAGTATGCCATTAGTCGATCGGCTCTCTGCCGTTCATCTTCGGCCCTCTGGCGTTCCTCTTCGGCCCTCTGGCGTTCCTGTTCCACCCGTTCCGCACCCCACAGCAGCAAATTGCCATTCTCATCCCACCAGCGCAACCAATAACCCGTTCTCTGAGATTTTTCACCTTCCCAAACCCCCAAAAATAAACCCATTGATTCTATCCAGAATCGCTGATTAGCATCCGGTTCTTGCAGTTCATATTCTCCCGATGTCGAGAGTCTGTACACTTCCAACACTCCCGATTTCGGTTCAAATATTACATAAATCGGTACCTGCAAAATTCGCTCGTAAAACCGCCATTTCCCGTAAGGATATGTCGGTTTATTTGAATATTCACTACCGTCAGTATCCGATAAAAATTCCATCACTACTGCGGGTACTTCTCCCTCAGCATTGCGCGTATAACTGCGGCGAACTTCTCCTGGTTCTGCTGGCAATACCGAGGGAACGTACACCCAATCAGGGGCTTTTACTACTGTTTTGTCGTTGACTTTGGCACAGAGTCCAAAGTTAGAAGCTATTAGCATTGAAGCTAGGATAAATCCTGCCAGATCCAAGGCTTCTCGGAGTCCCGCGGCTAAAAGTGGTTGGTTGATGTTTTCCACAGGCTCGTCGGGTAATTTAAAGTCGTCTGGCAATTTTTCCCAAGTTACAGTATACTTCGTTTGGGTTTCGACTGGTTTCGATAATGTTTGCGTCATTGGTTTTCTTGTTTGGATGGAAAGAGTTTTTTGTTAATAGGATTTGGACAATAACTTTAATGCCGGTGTGCGAAAGGCGCACTTTATTAACTAGCTGTAATCGGGGTGCGAAAGGCCCACATTACTAACTAAAGCAACTCCCGAATCTTGCAATAATTGCGGTTATTCAATGATACCCTGTTTTAAGGAGTATTTTCTGGAGCCACTGGTTCTGCTGATCTTGCAGTTTGAGAAGGTAGAACAGGCAATTTGGGCTGTTTTTGCAAGCTGGGAAATCCCGGCTCTAATGATTGATTTCTGGCCGTTTTACTCGCATTTACTTTCTCAGAAAGGGGGGCTAATGTTTGAGTGACTTTAACTTGCTGTCGCAGTTGTTCTGTCGAACCCAACAAGCCGCCCAATCCGTTGAACAACCTGCGAATGTTGTTGCGGAAAGCCGGATCTCCTGTCAAATCATCCACGTCGGAAGTAATTTTCTGCACGTTCTGAAATGTAGCTCGTGCAGAATCTAGGGTTTGCTGCAATAATAGCAAAGTGGCGGGATTGTTTACTTGGCTGGATAAATCTCGCAAGTTACTAGAAGCTTGGGCTGCATTCGCTGATAAAACTTCTAAATTGTTCAGCAATTGTCCTTGGTTAATACGATTAATTGTCGGACTCAAACTGCTGACAGCTACCCGCAGTTCCTGACTGCTTTGATTGATGTTATTCAGAGTTGAAACTAAACTGGCGCGGTTGGTTGTTACTAAAGAATTGAGTTGGTTGGCTGTTAAGGTAACTTGATTGGCTGCTTGAGTTACTGAATTAGCAGAATTTATCGCAGCGGCAGATACGGCTTTTGTGGAAGTGTCCGCCGTAGCTGCTACTTTAGAAACATCAGCGGCGACTGCTGATATTTCCGTCTTGAGCGATTGATTTAAGATGCTTGCTTCTCCCTTTAATGATTGATTCAAGCTGCTTGCTTCCCCCTTTAATGATTGATTCAAACTGGCTATTTCAGTTTTTACAGATTGATTTAATGTTCCAATGTCTCCCCTTACCGATTGATTTAAAGTTTTTATTTCCGCTTGGGCAGTCTGAGTTAATTTAGATAAATCTTGCGTTAGTTTAGCTGCACCTTTCGCTGTGTTGGCTGTATTTTCTGCTAGAGATTTAATATTGTTAAACAGCGCGGGGTCAGTGTAGAAATTAGCTAGGCGGACTGTGGATTTAATTAGTTCGTCGATAGTGACTCCAGCTTGACCTTTTAAGCGCGAATTTTGGCAGATAATCTCTGGGGGACAGTTGGCACTAACGGGATTGGCGGTAACTAATGATTCTGGCAAAATCGAGTTGGGGGTAATGTCGATCGACGATTCGCCAATTAAACCGGATTTATTCGCTTCGATCGTAACATCCCTGGGAATCACTAAAGTACCGGGGGCAATCTCCAGCGTCACGTCTACGCCGTTGGAACCCGGTTGGAGGGCGGTAATTTTACCGACTGCAACCCCGCGATACCTGATGGGCGTGCCTATTTGCATTCCTTGGGCGCTGGCAAATTCTACGGCGAATTTGTAGCTGCGGTTCCCTAGCTGCACGCCCCGCAGCCAGAGCACTAAGCCGCCAAATAAACCGATTCCTACTAAAATTAAGAACCCGACAGAACCTTCTCTTACAGTTCGCGATCGCATATTACCTCCTCAGTCATTGGTCATTGGTTATTAGTCATTCATCATCAGTCATTTCCATCTAAAATCTAAAATCTAAAATCTAAAATCTAAAATTGGCTGACTATCCAAGCGCTTGAATTGGCCCAGTAACACTGCCGCTAAAAAATTGTCGGATAAGTAAATTATCTGTCGATGCAATGTCATTGACAGTTCCCTCCCACTGCACTTTGCCTCGATAGAGAAATACGATGCGATCGGCAGTGCGGCGGATGGTACTGTCTTGGTGAGTGACGATCGCATAAGTGCTGCAAACACCTTGGGCCGCCTGCAAGTCCCTGATTAAATCTTCAATTACCGTCGAAGCGATCGGATCTAAACCCGCCGTCGGTTCGTCGTACAGCAAAACCTCTGGATTATCCCTGTCATTATCAGGATTCGCCATGATAGCGCGGGCAAAACTTACCCGCTTCCTCATTCCCCCAGACAACTGCGCCGGATAGCGTTCGCCAATTCGCGGCAAACCCACCATCTCTAACTTCTCCTCCACCAATTCCCGAATGCGGCGGCGCGGCAGCTTAGAATGCTGGTAAAGTAAAAAACCGACATTCTCCTCCACCGTCAGCGAATCAAACAAAGCCGCTTGCTGAAACACCATCCCAATTCCGATCGGATCTGCCACGTCGTCCACCCATCCGACTCTGCGCTGTCCCTGAACAAAAACCTCACCGGCATCCGGGGCCAACAAACCCGCAATTATCCGCAGAATCGTAGATTTCCCCGTCCCGGAAGGGCCAATAATTGCCAGGGCCTCTCCCCGATAAATCCTCAGATCCACTCGATCGAGGATCGGGTTCTGGCCGAAGGACTTACTTACCCCCTTGAGTTCGATTAGCGGCTCAGCCATAGGATGTTATCAATAAGTTGTCAGTCATCAGTCATCAGTCTAGCTAATGACTCATGACTCATGACTAATCACTAATTACTTAAATTGACTGCCAGAATCAAAACTCTCTTGTATTGTAAATTTGTCAGATCGAGCTGTTCCAATACCCTTAAGACTAATTAACCATGTCAATTAGTTCACTTCCTAAAGCCCTCCGCGTCTTGGCTAAAGCCAAGCAGGTTTTTGCCCAATCCAGAAATCCTTACCCCCCTTCTTTGCGGAACGGGCGAGTTCACCAGTGGTTTAAGTGGTTAGCCCCCGGACTGTTAGTGAAACGCTGGCTGCTGATCAGTGCTAGCGGCGTGGTACTTGCCACTTTGGGTTTAGCGATTTGGACTGGGATGACTCCCATTTTCTTCTTATTGCAATTATTGAGAAATTTTTTGGCGTGGATTGCGGAAGTTGTTCCTAATTACGTGTCGGGCCCGATCGTGATTGCTGGCGGGATTTTATTAATTCTGTGGGGACAAACTCGCAGTTTGAACTCTATTACCCAAGTGCTGATGCCCGAAGGGAATGAGGAATTGGTCGATCGACTCCTCAACCACCGCCGCTTGAACCGCGGCCCGAAAATTGTGGCAATTGGGGGCGGTACGGGTCTTTCTAATTTGCTCAGGGGATTGAAGGATTACAGCGCCAAAATCACTGCTATTGTCACGGTGGCGGATGATGGGGGGTCTTCCGGGCGGCTGCGGCGGGAAATTGGGGTATTGCCGCCGGGAGACATTCGCAATTGTTTGGCTGCTTTGGCCGACGAGGAAAAGTTATTGACTGAGTTATTTCAATATCGTTTCCGGGCTGGTGACGGTTTGGTGGGTCACAGTTTTGGGAATTTGTTTTTGACAGCGATGAGCGATATTGCTGGAGATTTGGAACAGGCGATCGCCGCGAGTTCTAAAGTTTTAGCAGTTAGGGGAGAGGTGCTGCCGGCTACTCTGAGCGACGTTTCTTTGTGGGCGGAACTGGCGGACGGCCGCAGGATTGAGGGGGAGTCCAGCATTACAAAAGCTAACGGAAAAATCATCAAAATTGGCTGCACTCCTGCTAATCCTCCGGCGTTGCCCAAGGTGGCCCAAGCACTTCGGGAAGCGGATTTTATGATTATTGGGCCGGGGAGTCTTTATACGAGTGTCATTCCGAATTTGTTGGTGCCGGAAATTGCTGATGCGATCGCCAACAGCGAAGTTCCGCGCATTTATGTGTGCAATATTATGACTCAGCCGGGGGAAACTGACGGCTATACAGTTGCGGATCACATTCGGGCGATCGATCGCGCTTGCGGCAGGCCGCTGTTCGATGCTGTAGTAGTTCAAGGAAAAGTCCCTTCTGCAAAGGCTTTGATCCGCTATTCTCAGGAGGATTCTTATCCGGTTGTGCTCGATCGAGAAGCCGTAACGCAATTGGGGCGGCGAGTTGTCATCGCCAATGTCATGGATGAAGATGAAAATACGGGTTTAATTCGCCACAATTCTCAAAGGTTGGCGGGGATGTTGCTGCGTTGGTACGGCCGCGCCCAGAACATTTAAGCTGGTGACTGTTGACTGTTGACTGTTGACTGTTGACAGTTAACCATTAACTAATGACTGCTGACTACTGACTACTGACTAAGATGATACTTTCTCTTCCAGATTCTGAGGCTACGCGCAAGTTTGGTGCTGCGTTAGGTCGATCGCTCCCCCCAGGCACTGTAATCTTATTACAAGGAGATTTAGGTGCGGGCAAAACTACCTTGGTTCAAGGCATCGCTGAAGGTTTAGGAATCTCAGACTCGATCGAGAGTCCTACTTTCACCCTGATTAACGAGTATTTTGGAGGGCGAATTCCGCTGTACCATCTAGATTTGTATCGACTGGAACCCGCCGAAGCGGAGGCTTTGCACTTAGAAAGTTATTGGGACGGGTTAGAAAGGGATTTGGGAATTGTGGCGATCGAATGGGCGGAAAGATTGCAGTACAAACCAGAAAATTATTTGCAAATTTATTTGAGTTATCTAGATAACGGGCGGCAAATTGAAGTTCTTGGGAATGGCGAGTTATTGAATTGGCAATTGGAAATTTGAGAAAAGGCGATCGAATTTAAATGTTGCACCATTCTCACTCAGCCTTTTCAGCAACAGGCTTTTCGGCCTGTTCCACAACAAGAAAATTCACTCTTTGTGGAACAGGCCGAAAAGCCTGTTAAGAGAGAATGGTGTAACATCTCAGCGCGAACTTACTGTGGCGGACGATTGACACGAATCAATTTACCTCTCAAACTTTCCTCACCAGCAATAGCATCATTGATGCGTGTTGCCAACATTTATACATTCCAATTTATAATACAAACAATAATACCAGAGTGGTCAGGCTATCGGTTGTGCAGTCCGATAAAATCAAACCGATTTAATGTCAAAACAGCTCTATCTTTGCTTATAGCAAATGCTAGGACCTCTGGATCTGGAATCCCAAGTCCTGCTTTTCCTGCTTCCTGAACAGTCAGAATATTGTGACCAAAAGCGCGCAGCAATTGCACAACAGGCAAAGTAAATTGTTCGTCTGCATACAACTTCAGCATGACTCAGGCTTCCTCATTCTTGCAGATTGCTTCTTCGATTTCCTCCAGATGTGCATCAGCATAAGTCCAGACATTTACTAAGTTTGCAGCATTCAACTGGGGATAAAATTGTAGAAGTTCAGCATCGCTTGAACCTTGACGGCGCAAACTCACGAACAGCCAAACGGGAAGTCTAGTTTTGGCAATGCAAGCATCGCCGCCACACACGTCGGGAGTTTTGGTAATTCCTGGCCAGCTATTGTTTAAACTTTGGCTTAAAAGCAGGATGGCTTCAGCTTTCTCAGTCGGAGTTAAGGCCAGGAGTTGTGTTTCAAGTTCTTGGAGAAGCATTGGTAATATCGCCTTGATAATAAGGGAATATAGTCTGATAATTGTAGCACAACTTTTGGTTTCCGTCCTGGAGGCAGAAACCGGGTTTTTCAACCAAAATACTTCGTTCCGACCTTTAATCTCGGTTAAAAAACCCGGTTTCTGAGAGTCGGATCGCGATCGCGAACTGGGTTTGTCGGACAAGTCTTGTGGCTGCTTACTCAGCGTCAAATGTCAATGCTTCTCCCCTCACACTTGTATCCAATTTACCATTCTCAAAAACAACTTTTCCTCCCACAACAGTCACAACTGGCCATCCAGTTAAATTCCAACCTTCAAAGGAACTCCAGCCGCACTTGCTCGCCATCTCTGCGCCCACCACCGGGCGGTATTTCTCCAAATCAACTAAGACTAAATCTGCATCAAAACCCGGTGCTATTTGCCCTTTATTCGGAATCTTATAAGCCTTAGCAACTGCCGCCGACATCCAATGAGAAACTTGCGCCACTGTACATCTTCCTTCTACTGCTTGCGTCAGCATCAAAGGCAAAGAAGTTTCGACACCGGGCATTCCCGACGGCGTATTCGGATAATCTTGAGCTTTTTCTGCTAATGTATGCGGCGCGTGGTCAGTGGCGATAAAATCAATTACGCCGTCTAGTAAAGCTTGCCAAAGTATTTCGTTATCGCGGGGCTCGCGCAAAGGCGGATTCATCTGAGCTAAACTGCCAATTTTTTGATAGGCACTGGTATTTAACAACAAATGCTGCGGTGTCACTTCTGCTGTCACCCAACTCGGTTTTTCCTGGCGCAAAAACTCAGCTTCATCCCCCGTTGAAAGGTGCAGAATGTGCAATCGGCGCTGATATTTATTAGAAAGTTTTACTGCTAGTTGAGTTGCCAATAAAGCTGCTTGATTGTCTTGAATTTGGGAGTGAACTGCAATATCGGTAATACCAGCAAATTCTTGACGACGCTGGTTGATTCTAGCTTGGTCTTCTGCGTGCACGGCAATTAGTCGATCGCCTGCTGCAAAAATCGCCTCTAAAGTTGCTTCTCCATCCACCAACAACTGCCCGTGCATCGAACCCATAAACACCTTAATTCCCGGAGTCGGATTCGCATTCAACAAATCCGGCAAATTCTCCGGCGTTGCACCAATAAAAAAGCCGTAATTCACCAAACACTTCTCGGCAGCGCGACTTAGTTTATCATCTAAGGCAGCTTGGGTTGTGGTCAAAGGTCGCGTATTCGGCATTTCCAAAAACGATGTCACGCCGCCTTTAGCGCAAGCACAGCTAGCCGTAAATAAGTCTTCCTTGTGTTCTAAACCCGGTTCCCGGAAGTGTACCTGGGGATCAATTACTCCGGGCAACAGAGTTAAGCCTTTGGCATCTATTTCTCGATCGCCAGATTCGACAATTTCCGCAGCAACTTGGACAATTTTGCCATCGCATATTTGTACATCTCCTACCAAAAACTCACCATTGGGCAAAAGAATGCGAGCGCGACGGATTAACAAACTTGATTGGGTAGTCATAAGATATCCTTAATTCAGTAAACAGCGTGCTAGCATGGAAGCATTATTAAGTTTATAATTCGTATCCAGCTCAGTCACTACAATACCCTATGACTCGTCTAGACAAGTCAGCCGACGAAAAACCTCCGCAAGACACCGAAAATCCTTGGATCGAAGGAATTAAGACGATCGGCTTAGCAGCATTTTTGGCCTTTGGTATCCGCACCCTGGTTGCCGAAGCACGCTACATTCCCACCGGCTCGATGCTCCCAACCCTACAAATTAACGATCGATTAATTATAGATAAGGTAAGCTATAGATTCCAAGAGCCCCAGCGAGGAGATATTATCGTATTTATGCCTCCTGACCAGGCTAGTTTGTGCACGGGACAGCCACCACCGATCAAAGATGCCTATATCAAGCGAGTGATCGGACTTCCAGGGGACACTGTAGAAGTCAGAGAGGGAAAAGTTTTTATTAACAAGCAGCCGCTACAGGAAAAATATATTGAAGAAATTCCACAGTATCCCTACGGGCCTGTAGTTGTAGCCCCAAATTCTTACTTGGTGCTCGGCGACAACCGCAACGCAAGCTGTGACAGTCATTACTGGGGCTTTGTACCCAAGCAAAATATCATTGGTAGGGCAATTGTGCGTTTTTGGCCGCTAAACCGCACAGGTTCGATCGACCCCACGCCCCTTTATCCCGCTAAAAATTAGCTAGATCCCCGACAACTTCTGCGAAGTGGGGGCTCTAAGCTGACTGATATGATGTCCGGTCGATCACCCGAAATTAGGTAGGGGCGGGTTCACCAACCATAATCGTCAATAATTGACAATCTCAAAAACCCGCCCCGGTCGGGATATTATGGTTAATCGATCGGACATGATATGACTGGATCAAATCTAAAATCTAAAATCTAAAATCTAAAATCGCCTGACGTTTCGCGATCGAGAACTTTCACAACTTTGTTATACATATCCTCAGCTTCTTGCTGCGAATTGCCAATAGTTGTCACTCCCAATTTGCCAAACTCCGACAAACAACCCATTAAATGAAACACACTGCCCGTCTCAGTACCGCTGTCAAAGTGCAGTTGATTGTCAGCAATAATATCCATCAAATCGTTCGGTAATAATCCCCGATAGCGCTCTTTTTTTAAATTGTCCGAAGCGACATAATATTTGGGACGGCCCTGCAGGCTGTAAAATAATCCTGTCGAACGTTCGTACCGACCATTTGTTAACAGCTTCAGCGCCATAAACGGATGAGTTGTGCCTCCTTTCCGCAAGTTAATTTCTATTGCTTGCATATCCCATTTGCCGTCTGATTGGCGCACCGCGAGAAAATCTACTCCAAATCTCTCTAAAGCACCTTTTTCGGCTAAATTTTTCCCGACTTTCCATCCCAATTCTTGCAACGCCAGCCGGTAAGATTCGTCCGCTGGAAATCGGCAACCCAAGAAAATTTGGCCGTCTGGGCCTCCTAAAATTTGGTCGTGAGTGGAGAGGATTTCTACTTCGCCACTGGGGACAATTCTGCCTTGAACACTGGGCGAGAACTTTTCTTCTCCTTCGATAAATGCTTCGGCAATTGCCCCTAATTCGGGAATGCGGCTGCTAAAATTTTCCCAGGTTTCGCCCTTTGCTTGAAAGCGCAAATTATGCAAGTGCTCGCCAATTGCCTTCGCTCTTTCTGTAGGTGCTTTACCTGCGATCGGCTTCAAGTCTAAAATTGCATTTCCTTCCCCCGAAAAACCTTCATTTAGCTTAATTACTATCCGCTGCAAATGCGGCTGTCGCGCCCACAAATCCGCAGCAGCTTCCGCTAAATCTTCCGCATTCCAAACCAACTCGGAACCGTCAGGATAAGGCACGCCACATTCTTTGAAAATTTGCCTGCTACCGCTTTTTGTTCCCCAGTATAACAGATCGGGATCGCTAGCCCACAAAGGAATCCCCAATTGAACAGATAACTCGCGTTCTAAGGGCGTCGAGTTATAACAAACCATATAGGATTTTGTCGGCCGCACTGCTTGACGAATGCGCTCCATTAAGCGGGGACGCTCTAAAATTTTCTGGGTGAGGGATTTGGCAGAAGCATCGTAAGCACTGAATAGCACAAGCCGAGCGCGCGCGTGAGAAAATGGAATTCCCGGCAGCAATTGCAGGTAATAATCCACAATCATCGGGTGCAAGGGCTCCGAGGTAATGTAAATTAAGCGCGTGCGGGGATTTCGGAGCCGAATCAATGAAAATAAATGCCGCTCTTCGTAGTGGTAAGCACCCTCAACTTTCTGCATTTCTTGCTGATCTAAGCTGAGAGAAGGAATGATAATAATGTCACAATCTCCGCTGTCGAATTCTTCGACTGCTCGCCAACGTTCCCGTAATTCTGTCTGAAGATTGCGAAACTTCTGCGCGGATTCGGAAGATGAATTATTTAACTCTTGCATTGCATTTTATCCTAAGTATTCAAATAATTATTGCTGATGATGTCGGGTGTGTCAGCCCCAATATTTGAGACAACTCACACAGTTTTTTGTCTGACGCACCTTACCGGGAGAATTGACAAAAATGCCCAAATAGTGATTTAAGGTGCGTCAGTCGAAATATTTGAAGCAATTCAAACAGTTTTTTCTGCTCCCGCCCAAAAACCGATACCGTGCCACGTAATCCTATTGTGAATATCCAAAAATTTTAGACTAAAGTTTAATCTCCCAGATTCATCTGTGGAATAAATCTAAAATCTAAAATCTAAAATCCACTAACGCACCATACCGGGACGATCGTCCATTTCTGCCAATCTGCTCTAAGAAGCTCGCCGCGCTCGAAAAAGTCGGGCATATTCCAATATAGGCTCTAACCGCCGTTGATTTCGCTTAAATGCCGAGATCGATTTTTCCGAAGGGCGGAACACTAGGGGAGCCGAATATTTGTTCAGCAGCTCCATATCGGGCGAATGGCTCAGCAGCATCAGCCTTACATCTTTGTCGAGCAAATAACTCAGAGACAGCAAATCTCCCATGTTCGTAAAGTCGTTGCCGCGATCGCTAATTACAATTGTATCTTTAATCGATCGATTAGCTACCGCCTCTTTGTTAATAATTTTCGCAACTTCAGCATTAAAATAGCTCAAGTCTTTGCTCCACCAAGTATCAGAAAAAGCGCTGACCGTACAGGATGCTATACTTGCTGTAAATACCAAGGCTAAAATGACTTGCCAAAACCGCTGTTGAGTTTTCAGGTAACAAGCGAGCAAGTAAGCAACTGCTAGCTGCACTCCTGGAAAGCAGGAAATCAGATAGCGGCTGACGGCAGAACGTTTGCCGCCTAGAATTAGATCCGGTAACGCCAGGATCGAAAAAGGTATAAAAATTGATGTTACAATAAACAGCCAAGTTGAACTGCTAGTCCGGCGGCAGATTGTGTAAATCGCTGCCGCAATTAACAGCAAAAATGGCAATCTCAGCAGATAAGTCCAAATATTATCAAACCCGAAGTCGAAGTCAAAAAATAAAGCTGTAAAGCTGAGTGTCCACAATTTGACAAGATACAGCCAACCCGGAGATACTCGCGTCCAATCAGTCGTAGCTGATGCTCGTTCCAGGTTGGTTGCCAGCACGTAAATCCACGGAAAATACAATATTAAAGCGGCTGTTACTGCTAAAAAAAATTGGGAATTAGTTACATGACCTCGCAATTTTGTTTTTTTGACAAACAACCAGTAAGAAATTATAAAAACTCCGTGTCCGATGAGTGTTAAACTGAAGAAAGGGTGAGTGTAGAAACCAAGAGCGATCGCCAGCGAGTAAAATACCCAATTTTTCCAATCCCGCAACCGCACTGCTCTCAGCAGCAGCCAACTGCTGCCAATAACTGTGGCTGTCAGCAAACTGTACTGCCTTGCTGTCTGAGCAAACAATATGTCAAAGGGAGATAAAGCCAAAAGTGCTGTTGCTAATAACGCAGCCAAATTCGAGGCGAAAAGTTCCTGAGCTAAAGCGTACATCAAAGGCAGCGACAGCAAACTCAATATTGCTGGCAAAGTGCGGGATGCTGTTAGAGAACTGCCAAATTGCTGCATCCACCAACGAGCCATGAGAAAGTACAAAGGCGGATGCTGCGGGTCTTCGAGTGCTAAAGAACGAATTGTGTCTGCTTCCGTACTTCCCGGTTTAATCCGCTGATATTTTTGCAATTCAGGTGCGGGAAAAATGCGGTTTTGGAATAGTTCATCGTCGATTTCTTGGCGGGTGAAACCAGCGGCGCGGATTGATGTGTAAGCTTCGTCGTGCCAGTACAGTTTGCGATCGATCTCAAAAAACCGAAATCCGATACCTAGTAAAATGCCGATCGCCAATAAGTTAATCAACCAGCCGGAATTTTTGCTATTGACAGATGTGTCTTGATGTGTTGTAGATGCCATGCTTGTCCTAATTGTGGCGATTACTTGTTACCAGGCTCTTCCTGGTAACACAGATCCGGAGGCTCTGCCTCCAATTTTAATGTAAGCTTTTCGAGGCAGAGCCTCGCTTACATCGGTTCCCACACAGAGCCTGGGAACCAGTTAAATATCTTCTACATCTTGGGCCTTCTGAAGCCTGGAGCAGGCTGAACCACCCCAAAATCAAGAATCTTCAACCAAATGCTCCCAGAACCTCCAGACCCCAAAAATAACTGCTAACATACGTGTTGTACAGTTAATCAACAAGCTCCGCAAGGGGTCTACCCGCGTACCGCAAATGGCAAAAAGCAAAGATGCGTCAAAAACTTCCACTGAAAACTCAGAAAAGCAAAAAGCTCTAACTTCCGTACTCTCCCAAATCGAGCGCAGCTTTGGCAAAGGGGCGATCGTCCGATTGGGAGACTCCACTCGCATGAAGGTAGAAACCATTCCCACCGGAGCCCTGACACTGGACATTGCTTTGGGCGGCGGTTTGCCAAAAGGTCGAGTTATTGAAATTTACGGCCCGGAAAGTTCCGGTAAAACCACTCTAGCTCTCCACGCGATCTCCGAAGTCCAAAAATCCGGCGGTATCGCAGCCTTCGTCGATGCCGAACACGCCCTCGATCCCACCTACGCCTCAGCTTTAGGCGTCGATATTGAAAATCTCTTAGTTTCCCAGCCGGATACCGGCGAAATGGCCCTAGAAATAGTCGATCAACTCGTGCGTTCCGTCGCCGTCGATATCGTAGTAGTTGACTCCGTAGCCGCCCTCGTCCCCCGCGCCGAAATCGAAGGCGACATGGGCGACTCCCACATGGGTTTGCAAGCCCGCTTGATGAGTCAAGCTTTGCGGAAAATCACCGGCAACATCGGCAAATCCGGCTGTACCGTCATTTTCCTCAACCAATTGCGGCAGAAAATCGGCATAACTTACGGCAACCCGGAAACAACAACCGGCGGTAACGCACTCAAGTTCTACGCCAGCGTGCGGCTCGATATTCGCCGCATTCAAAGCTTGAAAAAAGGTACAGAAGAATACGGCAACCGCACGAAAGTTAAAGTTGCTAAAAATAAAGTTGCTCCGCCTTTCCGCATTGCCGAATTTGACATTGTATTTGGCAAAGGCATTTCTACTTTAGGCTGTCTGACTGACTTGGCCGACGAAATGGGAGTAATCATCAAAAAAGGTTCTTGGTATAGCTACAACGGAGAGAACATAGCTCAAGGACGAGACAAAGTGATCCAGCACATGGAGAAAAACATCGATTTCAAAAATGAAATTGAGGAGCTAGTTAAAAAGAAACTTGAGACTGGTGCTCTGGTTTCTGCTAATTCTGTCGCTCCTATTGAGGTAGATGATGTAGATGATGTAGATGATGTAGATGATGTAGATGATGTAGATGATGTAGATGGCTTGGACGAAGAAATCTAAGCACCGGAATGACAAGCGAGGACACGGCAGTGCCGTCTCCCTACAATCGATCGTGGTAGGGACACTCCAAAAGCCCATTGGTGTCAACTTAAGGTAAAAGCCCGCCAAGTCCGTTAGTCATCCCACGAGTCCGCCAGGGGTTTTAACCCCTGTCGGACTGCGGGTTTAACGTTAAGTTGACACTAACGGGCATTGCCGTGTCCTCCGTTTATATCATTCCGATGAAGAGCCCAATTGATATAAGCTGTTCGACATCTAAATTGCATTTTTTGTGCGGGCTTTCTGGCCCAACCCCTACTCCCCACAAGAACTTGACCAAATTTTTACTGTGCAGTTTAAATGCACAACAGCTTAAACCAGTAACACAGCCATAGAACCAGTAAATTGACCGGACATCATATGAGATCGGGATTGCCGAATATATTGCGGATTGCTATACTTGTACAGTAAGTAGTACAAGTGTCAACTACATGAATATTGTTTCTTTTAGCGAAGCGAGAAATAACCTCAAGGCTGTTTTAGACAGAGTAGTGGAAGATACGGACTATACCATCATCACTAGACGGGATGCGGAGGATGCCGTGGTGATGTCGCTAGAGTTATTTAATAGTTTGCTGGAAACAGTTCATTTACTCAAATCTCCCGCCAATGCTGCCCATTTGGAGCGTTCTATTGCTCAGTTTAAGCAGGGGAAAGTGGTGGAGCGAAATTTGTTGGATGACTAGAAAGTTAGCATGGACGGATGAGGCTTGGGGCGATTATTTATATTGGCAAGGGCAAGACAAGAAAACGTTAAAACGAATTAACAAGCTAATTGAGGCAACAATCCGATTGCCGTTTGAGGGGATGGGAAAGCCAGAACCACTGAGGGAGAACTTGGCTGCTTTTTGGTCGCGGCGAATTGATGATACGAATCGATTAGTTTATGCTGTGGATGACGAGTATCTAACGATTATCTCTTGTCGATACCGCTATTCTGATTGACATCCTCCTTAGCAGGCTGTAGCTATGGTGCGGTGTTTTTGTTTAACAGGAAAGTCGGCGATTCTTTGAGCAGTTTAATTTTCATTTTATGATGATAGCGAGTTTCTATTTAACGGGCGAGCGTAACTTTTGTCACGCTATGTAAGTTTTGCAGGATAAACAGGGATGAGAGGGTACTCCTTTGCATGGCAATTGTTATGCAGTGATTGATTGTTTAGTAGTGCAGCCACAAAATAACGCGGACTTTTTATTTAAATTGCATATTCGAGGCGGGCGGGACGCCCAACCCCTACTCCCCACAAGAGTTTTATTGTTTTTTGACATACAATTTAAATCCACAACAGCTTAGGATCGCGAATTAAATAACTTATAATTTTAATTGTTATTGTGGGATGGGCTCTTATAGCCCGTCATGAGTGGACGGGATCTTAGGCCCATCCCACTTTCAAGAGTGGAAGTTATTTAATTCTCATTCCTTATCCCAACAGAATTGTTTTCAAAATACTCCTTGTAAACTGGATTCATGTCTTTTCGTGAGCCGCGTGGCTATGACAGCGGAACTGGGAGGAACTCATATTTGTAAAAACACTTCTTCTGGCTCCTTCCTTCTGACTTCTGCCTCTTGCCTCAAAACTCCAATTTTGGGGCTGGCTGCTTTCATTGAGATGCTCCCAATTTACAAACACTTACTCAGGCATAGAAACTGGCTGAACGTATTGAGAATTAGCGCGCACATAACAGTTTTGTCTTGTCCGCAACCAGGGTTGACCGTTCGCCATCGTAATCGCATTTACTCCCCTGAGTTCAGCAGCAATTGTATCTCTATCCGCGCGGTAAATTTGTTGAATTGCTCCGTTTGGAGTCTTGCGACAGTTGAGTTGTCCATCTCGCGACGTGACTCGCCAAGCAGGCCAAGTTCCAGAACCAGCAGTTTCAGTCAACCAAGTATTAGAATTGCTAGAAGTATAGTCGCCACTTGCATTAGGACGCGGTAAAGATTCGACTAAATTTACTTTAAATGTCTGGCCAATAGAAGGACAATTTTCTCCTCCTTTCACCTTCCAAGTAACTTCGGCTCCCAATTGGCTGTTCCTTCTAACTTGACGCCTAACAATGGTAATATCCCCAGAACAAACCATTTTTCTGCCAGGGCCCGCTGCACTGTCTTTGAAAGTCCCATTGTAATAGTAAGAGCCTGCTGCTCCTTCGGAACGGGTAATTTGAATATTGCCCAAAAATTCCCGATTGCCTACTTTGGTCAAGTAAAAACCTCTGCGATTGTTCCCTTTTTCTGACAGGTTTAAAGTAGTTTTACCGTTGGGATTAACATAAGTCGTAGCGCTAGCAGCACCGCACCAAATTAATGACAGAACTCCTGTGGATAACAAAATGGATAGTTTTTTCACAGCAACACCTTGTATGATATTAATCTCTACTTTATTTGTAGCTGTTGGTGAAGATATTTGACCAGTCACTCAAATGAGTGACACTCATTTGAGCAACATTCTAACTATATACGGGCCATCCCCATGATTGCGACTACAAATTCGGCAACTACGGGGGATTGACACTACTGCGTAATTGCCAAACATCAACTATACATAACTTCACCTTGCTTCAGCTCCCTTCTACTCTCTTCACTTGTATGCACCTGCATCACCATGCCTGCAAGCTTCCACTTCTGACTCATTGCAAGTTCTAATAATTAGCAGCAGAATAAATTTATATACGTAAGTAAGGGAGTTCCAATCACCGCTAAATACTGTAGATTTTACGGGTACTTCCCGGTGGGTCAAGTTGGGATTCCAAACACTAGGGCGATGTTTACAGATAGCAGATTTCACATCTAAGAATGTTTGTAAAGAAATGTAAAAGCTCCTGAAAGCCAATTGCTGTGACAGAAAGTACGGTTTCTAAGCTGAGTCGGGAAAAAAAATCGTCTTGATTCAGCGCAAAAATGAACTTGACAAACACAAATTAATTGGCTCGAAACTTAAATCATTGTTGAAGGGAGAATGAATTATGGCTGACGGTCAATTAGGAGTTATATTAAAGATGGCTCAAACAATTAATCCTCAAATTGAGAGCGATCGACATTTTGAAATAGACTTGGCAAAATTGCGCCAACTGCCAGCAGGAACATTAGGGTGCGAAGTGGCGCGATTTCTAGACGAACAAGGCTTTGAGCCGATCGCATCGGGAGACTGGATTGGTGCGAAACCACGACGTTTAACCGGTTCTGACTGGTCTTTCAGCTTCAACAGAAGATGAATTGGTACTTCAAGCGTTTACTCGCGCTCAAGTATTTCGTCCTTCTTGTGCGATTTTAGTGTTAGTTAGACCCATCGGCGGGTTAAGTTGCGCGATCGGACAAATTATCAAAGGCTTAAAACACGGAAAATTAGCCACTCAGTTAATTAATTGGGACGTTGCATCTGATTGGGAAAATCCTTTATCTGAAGATCGAGAAAAACTCGGAATTCAACCATTCATTGATTAGATTTTAACTTGTTACCTCACTGCAAAAGTATGCAAAGCAAAAGTTACAAACCGGAAATTAGCCTGAGTCCACGCGAAAGAGCGATCGCGCAATTAGTAGCCCAAGGGCTGCCCAACAAATGTATTGCCAAAAATTTAAATATCAGTCACTGGACGGTTGCTACTTACGTGAGGCGGATTTTTATCAAACTCGGTGTTTGTTCCAGAACTGCGATGATTGCACTGCTGATCCAAGAAAATTTGCTCTGGGACTGATCAATAAGTCAATACGCTTCAGTTAAGCCCGATCCCCCCTAGCCCCCCTTCTTAAGGGGGGAACAAGAACTTACTCAAAGTCCCCTTTCTTAAGGGGGATTTAGGGGGATCTCCGAGGAATAAACAGTTTTAACCCAAGCGTATTGATCAATAAGTAGGGTGCGTCAGATATTAAGAACGGGCAAGATGCCCGTTCCACAAAAATTCAATCTTCTTGTGGAACGGGCATCTTGCCCGTTCTTATTTGCAAGCGTTAATTTTTTTCTATGCCAAAGCCACAGAACGAGAAGAATTTCTCAGGAAACTCAGCAATTCTCGATTCACCGTTTGCGGCGCTTCCTGCTGAATCCAGTGACCGCAGTGAGGAACTAATTTCAACTTAAACGGAGCCGTAATTAATCTGTCTAAACCTTCTACAAGTTTGTGGCTCAAAAACGCATCTTCTTCTCCCCAAAGCACCAAAGTAGGCACTGTCACAGGTTCTAATTTCTCCGCCAAATGCCACAGCCTCTGCGGATGAAACATCTGCCGGTAATAATTGATAGCGGCGGCTAATACTCCCGGCTTTTCTAAAGCAGTCTGATAAATCTTAGTTTCCTCAGCGCTAAAAGATCCTTTGCGAACAGCTTGTCCTTGGAAAACATTGTGAACAAAATCTTTTAAGTTGTGCCGGATCAACCATTCGGGAATGCCGGGAACCTGAAACGCCAAAACGTACCAACTGCGGCGGATTTGATCTATATTGCTCGCCATTTCCTGCACGAATCGCTGCGGGTGCGGAGCGTTTAAAATTGCCAAGCGGTTGAGTTGTTCGGGGAATTTTTGAGCTAAGTGCCACGCAATCGCCCCTCCCCAATCATGACCTACAACGTGAGCTTTTGTATAACCGAGGCTCGAAATCAAACCGCGAATATCCGCGCTCAGCGTATCTAAATCATAGCCGCTTTCCGGCTTGTCGGAATCGTTGTAGCCCCGCAAATCCGGCACTACCACCTTGAAATGACGCGCTAAAGCAGGGATTTGATGACGCCAAGAGTACCAAAACTCTGGAAACCCATGCAGGAGGAGAACGAGCTCGCCTTCTCCTTGAGAAACACAGTGCAGGCGGATGTTATTGGTTTCGACAAAGATGTGTTGCTGTTCGGAATCGAAAGAATTCATAGTTGGAAAGTTAGACTTATTTTCGGGAAGTACACAACCCGCCGACTGGTAGCAGGCTGAAACGGCCCAATGGTGTTAATTTTTCTACTTTTATTGTAGCTGCTTTTCGATCCCCGTCGGCGCAATCTAATGAAACTTAAAACTTGTAGGGTTTTGGGGTGTCCGGTTTTTTAGGTGTAACTACTGACTGCAAGTTTATCGCCTTAAATGTATTGTTTTAACAGCGGCGCAGGCGATTCAATAATAGCACAATTTCGTCCGTTGCCGATCGCATTTTTGCAGTCGATAGGTCAGATTGATTGACGATAATGCTAAACACCAGTGGCTCATAATTTGGAACTTCGATATATCCCGACAGCGCCGAAACTCCGCTCATAGTTCCTGTTTTTGCTTGCAAATTTACGCGGTTTGGTGTAATCTTAAAGCGATTTTTTAAAGTGCCGCTCTCGCCAGCGATCGGCAGTGACTGGCGGTAAATAGATGCAGCAGGTGAATTGGCCATCAATCTCAAAGTTTGCACCAAGGCTTCGGGACTAATTAAATTGTGCCGAGACAAGCCGGAACCGTCGGCTAATCTGTAGCTGTTGGGATTTACTCCTAATTGAGTTAAAGCTGTTTTTAACTCTTTCAAACCGCTTTCACCTGTATCCTCTTGTGGCACAGGCATCTTGCCTGTAACTTTTCCCAGCAATCTCAATAAAACTTCTGCATAAAGATTGTTGCTTTCGCGATTAGTTTCTTTCACCAATTCCGCCAGCGGCGGTGATTCAACAGTCGCTAATTCTTGATTTAAATTGCGAGAAGCCGATGCAACTAAAGCCTGTTTAACAGGAATTCCCTCAGCCGCCAGGGCTTGTTGAAAATACTGCAAAAAATTATTAGCGGGGTTGACAACTGCGACATAAGCTGATTCAGGTTCTGCACCAACTTGCAACTGTCCGCTGACTCGAATTATAGGTCGATCGAACTCACGACCAATTTCAATAAACTCAGATTCATTTTGGGCGACTGTTACTGAATTGTTCTGAACTTGCCACTGATTTGCCAGCTTTGGTTCGGCAAAAGTAACTTTCAGAGGTTGCCCCAGAGCCTGCGGGGACAAAAGAAGGTCGATCGCGTTTTGATTGAAAATTAAACTGTTAACCGGCGCGCCGTAGCCAGCTTGCGCGTCTTCCCATTCCCAATTCGGATTGACTGCACTGCCTTGAAAATAGCTGTCATCGCCAATCAACTGGTTAACTTGACTGATTCCCCGCTGCTTCAACTGCTGCGCCAAAGATTTCAACTGAGCCTCAGCAATGCTCGGATCTCCCCTGCCGGCAACGTACAAACTGCCATTTTCGCCGCTGTAAACCGAAGTCTTAATCCGAAAATCTGCACCGAGTTTCTGCAAAGCAGCGGCTGTGGTTAGCAGCTTGGCATTTGATGCTGGAATAAAATATTTTTGGGCGTCGCGGCTGTAGAGAGTAGCAGTAGAAGATAGAGGTTGAATCAAAATGCCCCAGCGCGATCGGCTAAATTCGGGACGGTTGGCGATCGCATCTACTTGCGCCCCCAATTCCCCAGGACAAATATCCCCAGCAACCGCCGAAGTTTGAGCAGCAACCGCCGACGGACGCCCAAGCACCAGCACTAACAAACTAAGCGCAATTCCTTGGATTTTCAAAGTGCCAGTTCCTTAACAATAACTATTAAAATTAGATGCGCCCGATATTGGAAGTTTCACCGAATCAAGTCAATATTAATAATAATAACGCGCATGAATTCTCGGATTAAATAGCGCCTCTACAGGTTTTCCCCCTTTGAGGTGCTCTTCCACAATTAACACTACATCACTCGGTTTAACTCGACAATACCAAATTTCGTCTGGGGTAACTCGCACAGTCGGGCCAGTGGTGCACTGTCCCTGACAGCTACAGGCCTCCACTTTTACCCCGGCAACTTGTTGAGCTTCAAAAGCAGCTAGCACTGCTGCTGAACCATTTTTCAGGCAAGATTGATACTGGCAAACCAATACACAGCGCGCTTCTGGTTGCGAGTCTGGTTCTGTGGCTGGAGATTCTGGCATTGGTAAGGATTTATCCGCTCTTTAAGATATCTTAACAATCTTTTGACATCCTCACCGGCCTGAAGGCGCGGTGATTCCCTACCAGTCGAACAGAGTTAACTGTTCGTACTTTAGACGGGTTGACAGTTCATCGGGAACTGCCTCAATTGAGGTCTTACACTCCCTCCCTGCCCATTTTGAGTCGTGGATATGCCCTACCCCGACTTGTTCTATATTTTTTGAGGCGTTGTCGTCTCTGTCGTGAAGAGTGCCGCAATTCATACAGACAATTTCTCTCACCGAAAGGTCTAACTTGCCCCAGCGGTAACCAGGGTAAACGCATCTAAATTAATTTGACAAACACCTAAATTTGTGCATTACTAAATAACTAAAAAAAACTTTTAA